>NZ_JAEQCX010000099.1:0-26513 GCF_020738035.1 Microcoleus sp. PH2017_28_MFU_U_A | reverse complement strand
AATCAAGAGCGCTTAAGCGCAACTACATACCTAAATCAAGAGCGCTTAAGCGCAACTACATACCTAAATCAAGAGCGCTTAAGCGCAACTACATACCTAGAAATTAACCTCGCAGAAGACTGCAAAAGTTAAAATTCGATCGCCAGCCCAACTCCTCGATCGCGCCATGCCGATTTATCCCCTCAACCACCCAGCAGCCGCCGAAATTTTCAGCAAACCTCGCCTGCGAACAGTTCTGATTGTTCCCTTTGTGTTGCTAACAGTCAGCGCTGTCGGGCTAGTGGGTTATCTTTCTTTCAAAAGCAGCCGGGAATCCGTCGAGGATCTAGCACAGCAGTTAATGGAACAAGTAGGAGAGCGAATTGGCGATCGGCTCAGCAACTACCTCAACGCCCCCCAGAATGCCGTAGCAGCCAACCGTCTAGCAGTAGAACAAGGAATGCTGAACCTCAACAACACTCAGCAACTGCGACAGCAACTTTGGCAGCAAATAATCTTCAACCCCGCTCTGCAATCGAGCTTTTTTGTCAATGAGCGAGGAGAACAAATTGGGTACGGGCGCCTGATGAGCGAGGAATTTGTGCAACAAGTCACAAAAGAGACAGGGGAGAAATTCTCAATCGGTACGCGTTTTTTTTGCAGTATGAAAAGTACCGACTTGGGTAAAATGCAATACTACTCGGTTGACTCCAAAGGCAATCCCCTAAAACTGCTCTATAGCATCCCTATGGATAACCGCGAAACAGTTTGGTTTCGCCAGGCCAAAGCCTCCAACAAACAAACTTGGTCGCCAATTGTTGTTTTCAACGCTATGCCGACGTTAGGAATTTTTGCGGTGTCTCCCATCAAGGATGCTGGCGAATGGCGGGGGGTTTTTACTTCAAATTATGCGCTGTCGGCAATTAGCAGTTTTCTCGATCGCCTCTACTTCTCTAAATCGGGACAGACTTTTATTATGGAGCGATCGGGCAATCTGGTTGCTACATCCACCCTAGAAACACCCTTTGTCAAGCAAGAAAAACAGCCACCCACGCGATTGCTAGCCACCAACAGCCAGGATACCCGCACCCGAGACATTGCTCGGCAACTCACCAACCGCTTTACCAACTTAAGTTCGCTGGATAGAGCTCAGCAATTTACCATGACGAGTAATGGATCTCGGCAGTTTGTCAGCGTCGCTCCTTATGGAGATGCCTATGGCTTGGATTGGTTGATTGTGGTGGTGGTACCAGAGTCGGATTTCATGGCTCGCATTGAAGCGAATACCCGCAATACATTGGGGTTGTGCGTCGGTACGCTGGTGTTGGCGATCGCGATCGGATTGTTGACTGCCCGTTGGGTAATAAAGCCAATTCTGCGCTTGAATACCGCCGCCAAAAATCTAGGAAAAGGAGAATGGCATCAACCTTTAGAAATTAGACGCTTCGATGAACTCGGAGACCTCACCAATTCCTTCAATCTGATGGCAGAGCAACTGCAACAGGCTTTTTCCGAACAAAAATCTTTAACAGAAGCTTTAGCGCAAAGCGAGAGCCAACTCAAGCAATTTTTAGAAGCCATACCAGCCGGGATATCTATCCACGATGCCTCGGGTAAAGTCGTCTACTTAAACGAAACTGCCAAGCGTTTGAGCGGCGTACAAAATATTCCCGATGCGACTTTAGAAAAAATGGCAGAAGTTTATCAAATCTACCACCAAAACCAGCTTTGTCCAACTGAAAAAATTCCTGCCTTCCGAGCGCTGCGGGGTGAAACGGTACTTGTTGAGGATTTAGAAATTCATCGAGATGGGGAAATTATTAAGCTTGAGGTGCGCGCCACACCAGTTTTCGATGCAGGCGGCAAGATTATTTATGCCATCAATGCTTTTAGTGACATCTCAGGGCGCAAACAATCTGAAAAACTATTAACTGACTACAATAGCACTTTAGCCACCAAAGTTGCAGAACGTACTGCTGACCTAGCTCGTGCTAACGAACTATTACATGAGGAAGTTGCCGAACGCAAATTGATAGAACAAAAACTTGACAGTTCTACTCAAAGAATTCTAAAAATATTTGAGTCAATTGCAGATATTATACTAATTTTAGAATTGCCAGAAAAAACAATTCAAGTTATACCAACTAGGGGAATTTTTCAAGACTACACTCAGACAGAGCAGCTCGACTCTATCCTCGAACAAATTTTTAGTGAGAGTTCCCAAGACATTTATTTCACTCAAGTTCAAGAGGCATTAGAAACCCAGCAAACTATAAATTTTGATTACAGGATGCAGATTAACAACCAAGAAGTTTGGTTTGCTGCTAAAATTTCGCCATTGTCCGATCGCTCTGTGGTTTGGGTAGCCAGGGACATTAGCGATCGCCAGTTGGCTGAAGCCCGACTGCTGGAAGCCCAAAAAATTGCCAGGATTGGCAGTTGGGAATACGATATAGGCCAAGCAACAAGCACTTGGAGTGAAGAACTCTATCGTATGTTCGAGATCGAACCGACTCAAAAACCCGTAGCAACCCCAGAATTAGTCGATCGTTTTCATCCCGAAGATCGATCGCCCTATCTAACAATGCTTCAGGAGCGATCGATCAGTAAAAAAAGCTTTGAACTCGCTCTGCGCCTGATCCGCAGAGATGGCTCGCTCACTTACATGGAAGTCAGAGGGAAACCCGTTTTTGATAAAAAAGGGCAGTTGCTCCGTTGGTTTGGCACTGTCTTGGATATTACCGCTTACAAACAAGCCGAGGCAGCTTTGCGAGAAAGCGCCCAGCGGGAACAAGCAATCGGGCGATCGATCGATCGCATCCGTCAGTCCTTAGATATTGATACCATATTCCAAACCACAACCTCAGAATTGCGAGAAACACTCAAATGCGATCGAGTCGCTATCTATCGTTTTAATCCAGATTGGAGTGGCGAATTTGTTGCCGAGTCAATGGGGGAGGGTTGGATATCTGTGATACAACAATTGGACGAACTTAATTTACCAAACAATCTCGCCACCGACTTTCGCTGTGCGGCGACAAACTTACAAGCCTGCGGTGAAGGAGTACGAGATACCTACCTACAAAAAAATCAAGGCGGTATCTACGATATAGGTGTTTGTTACCGCATGGTTGAAGACATATACACTGCTGGATTTACTCCTTGTTACGTGGAAGTGTTAGAGCAATTTCAAGCCAGAGCCTACATTATTTGCCCCATATTCTGCGGCAGTCAACTTTGGGGTTTGCTCGCCAGCTATCAAAATTCTGGGCCCCGCACTTGGCGCGCAGCAGAAATCAATATCGCGCTGCAAATTAGCACTCAACTCGAAGTCGCTTTACAACAAGCTCAATTACTCGAAGCCACTCAACAGCAAGCCGTACAGCTCCAACAAGCCGCCTTAGCAGCAGAAGCAGCCAACCTCGCGAAAAGCACTTTTTTGGCCAACATGAGCCACGAATTACGCACCCCTCTTAACTCAATTCTGGGATTCTCCCAATTGATGCAGCGATCCGCCAACCTCAACCGCGAACAACAGGAAAATATCGGCATCATCAACCGCAGCGGAGAACACTTGCTAACTCTGATCAATCAAATATTAGATTTAGCCAAAATAGAGGCAGGACGCATTACACTCAACCCAACAGACTTTCAATTAAGCAGACTGCTAAACGAGGTGGAAGAGATGTTCCAACTTCAGGCGCGCGAGCAACAATTGGAGTTAATATTTAGCTACTCTAGGAATATTCCAGAATATTTGCACGCCGATCAAGTTAAGTTGCGCCAAGTTTTAATTAATCTGCTTTCTAACGCTATTAAGTTTACGAAGGAAGGAGGCATTGCAGTAAGAGTAAGTTCGGTAATTGAACAGGAAAATCAGCAATTACCAATCAATTACAAATTACATTTTGAAATAGAAGATACAGGCTGCGGCATGACTCCCGATGAGTTAGACCAGCTTTTTCAAGCCTTTGTCCAAACCAAAACAGGAAAAACATCTCAGCAGGGAACCGGTTTGGGGCTGGCCATCAGCCAACACTTTGTCAAGCTGATGGGCGACATCATTACTGTACGCAGTAAAGTAGGACACGGGACCACCTTCGCCTTTGATATCCCCGTCAGCGCAGTTGAGGCGGCGGCGATTGAACTGGTACAGCCGTCGCGTCGGGCGATCGCCCTAGAATCCAACCAACCGCGCTATCGTATATTGATTGTGGACGATCGCGAGGACAACCGCCAACTACTGCTCAAAATCCTTGCAACCTTTGACTTTGAGCTCAAAGAAGCCTGTAATGGTGTAGAAGCCATTGAAGTGTGGACGAGTTTTGAGCCGGACTTAATTTTTATGGATATGTGGATGCCCGTAATGGATGGAGGTGAAGCCACGCAACGCATTAAAGCCACCGTTAAAGGTAAAACTACCGTCATTATTGCCGTGAGTGCCGCCAACGCCGAGGAAGCCCGAACCGTTACTGTATCAAATAATTGGGATGACTTTATCCACAAACCCTTTCGAGAGACAGACATCTTTGCCACCCTCCACAAACATCTCGGAGTGCGTTACATTTACGATGAACCGGAGAGTGTGCCGGAGCCAACTCAAATCGAGGCTCCGACTCCAGAAAACGTTGCAGCTTTACCAACGGATTGGCTGACAGCTTTAGAAAAAGCCACTATTGAGTGCGATTTAGAGCTGATTCTCAGTCAAATAGAGCAAATTCGCGATCGAAATGACCCATTAGCTACCGCTCTCGCCGCCTTAGCTAACGAGTTTCAGTTCAATCAAATACTAGCTCTCATCCGTCCCTCAACCAAATAAAAATGATATTAGATCGGGTTCGTAGTGAGGACTTTAGTCCTCATCAAACTTTGAGGACTAAAGTCCTCACTACAAACCTACAAAGGTTATTTTACCAGACTAGATATGAATTACGAAGCAACTCCCGTCTTAAAAGGGAATATTTTAATTGTTGATGATGTTCCGAATAATTTGCACCTTCTAGCTAAAATACTATCGAGGCATGGCTACAAAACACGCACTGCACCCGACGGTCAACTAGCCCTAAGGTCGATCGAATCAACACCTCCTGACTTGATTTTGCTGGACATCATGATGCCCAGTATGGACGGCTACAAAGTCTGCGAAATTTTAAAAGCTTCTGCCACCACCAAAGACATTCCCGTCATTTTTATCAGCGCTTTAAATGAAGTGTTAGATAAAGTCAAAGCCTTTGAAGTTGGCGGTGTAGATTATATCACAAAACCTTTTCAAGAACAAGAAGTTTTGGCGCGCGTCTCAAATCAACTCTTGCAGCGCCAGTTGTTGCAGCAAACACAATCCTACGCGCAGCAACTCGAAGAAACTTTAACTGAACTCAAGAAGACTCAATCTCAGTTAATACAGAAGGAAAAAATGGCTTCTTTAGGGCAACTAGCCGCAGGGATTGCTCACGAAATCAACAATCCAGTCAACTTTATCTCCGGCAATATTACTATGGCTGCTGACTATGCACAAGACTTGGTTCGCCTCATAAAATTATACCGACATTACTACCCGCATCCCGTGGCAGAAATTGTCGGCGAATTGGAAAAAATTCAACCCGAATTCATTGCAGATGATTATCCAAAACTGCTAAGTTCGATGAAAGAAGGTACTTCTCGAATTAGCGAGATTGTGCTGTCTTTTCGCAACTTCTCCCGCCTGGGCCAAGAAAAGTGCAAGCCAGTGGATATTCATGAAGGCATTGACAATACTTTAGTTATTTTGCAACACCGCCTCAAAGGAGCCAACAATATCGGTGAGATTGAAGTGAGAAAACACTACAGTAAACTGCCAAAAATCACCTGTTATGCCAGTCTATTAAATCAGGTATTTATGAATCTGCTAATCAATGCTATTGATGCCCTGGAATCTCAACCTTATCCCCGAAAAATTACCATCAGCACTTCAGTAAGTTCAGATTCAGAACCTGCGTTGTACAATCCAAATTCAAACTTGGCAACTCAAAAGTTTCAGTCCGTTATGATTTTAATTGCCGATAACGGTTGCGGGATTTGCGAGGCAGTGCGCCACCGGATATTTGACCCATTTTTTACTACCAAGCCTGTCGGCCGGGGTACTGGATTGGGCTTGGCAATCAGTCACGATATTATAGTAGAAAAACATGGAGGTAAAATCAGTTGTATTTCTGCTCCCGGCGGGGGGACAGAGTTCATTTTGCAGATTCCGATATCTGTTATAGCAGTTGACAGTTGACAGTTGACAGTTGACAGTTGACAGTACGGGAATCAAATCATTTCTGCTTGACGGATATCGGCTCTATTCATTAGGTTATTTGTGTCCGCACCCGATGTGGCGGTTGCTATAAATCTTAAAATGTTATAAGTTCGCAGTCAGGGCTTTAGTCCTTAGATAAAAAAGTTAATTCCTCATTACAAAAAGGTTCGTAGTGAGGACTTTAGTCCTTAGACAAAAAAGTTAATTCCTCACTACAAAAAGGTTCGTAGTGAGGACTTTAGTCCTTAGAAAAAAAGTTAATTCCTCACTACAAAAAGGTTCGTAGTGAGGACTTTAGTCCTTAAAGAGAGGACTGAATTCCTCACTACAAACAGGGTTTATTGTGGAGAATTAACCTGAGAGCATATTTACTTCAAATCCAGCAAGCCGCTAGTTTTTAGCTTGGGATTAAACCGGATTTCTTCAGTTACACCGCGAGATTTGAGCAGCGCTAAAATTTCATTTTCTACGCGGCGCGCTACATTTTTCAACAATTTATCTTTGGCAAGTTCATCGGCGACTATACCTTCATAATTTGCTACTTCTTGCGAAGTCATGACAGTTTTGGTATCGATGGGATCGTTCCACTTGGTAGCATCGGTACCATTGCCCTGGGGCTGGGAACCGTTTTCGGCAATCCAACTCGCTCGGATGCTTTCTAGAATAGTGCGGCTGGGCTTGTCGATAGTTTGGACTTTTAGCCAGTAGCAATGTTCGGGTTGGCGTACTAAATGCTGTTTGAGGCTGAGGTAAGTATCCCGAGAATAGCCGACAAATTGCAGCATTTTATCGTTGTCGAAAATCGCATAGACGCCGATTTTACCCTGGACAAATTCAGGCAATTTCCCTTCTGAGTCAATGTATGGTATGAATTGTAAGCTGGCGAGAGGCTGAATGTCTTCTGTCATCCGATTTTAGATTTTAGATTTTAGATTTTAGATTAAACCACAGATTAACTAGCCTTTAGCTAACTTTGGAAAATGCGATAAACGGCACAGAGGCGGCTGGGTTTAAATATTTTGGCTTGAAACATGAAATTAGGCGGGACGTTGACGATCGCAAAATCGATCGATTCGTGATACTTTTCAAATTCCGCAGGCATTCCCTTGGGCGTCTCGCTGCTGTAAGGGACTGGCTGAAAAAGTAACTCGGCAAACTCAATCCGCGAGCACTGCAATTGCATCGCTATTTGTTGGAGAAAGCTTTCACCTGTTAGTGAATGGAAGAGTGCGGCTTTAGCATCCGGTTCCAGGACAAAACTGCTATCGTAGCTTTCAATAATCTTGAGACCCATTTTCTGTATACTCCTGACAGACGGCGGTTAACGGTTGTCGGTTAAGTTTTAGGCGATCGACATATCCTGAATTTTACCTGAGACTGGCCGTGTTGAAAGCAAAAATTATTCAGCAGAGCTGCCGATAGAAATATGATAATCCCGAAATTTTGACCAGAAAACTAGACGCAAGCCCCCGGCTTGAGACGTGGGGATTAGTCGGTCTGCGGTTTTAACCGCCAGTAAATATTGTATTTGGGGACTAAGCATGGTAATGTAATTGGGTGAGTATGAATAACCGTCTGCGCGTTGAATCATCCTAGTACGGAGAAATCCCGGCAACTCAGATATCCGGCTAGAACCGGAATACTTAGAAAGGGCAAATAATGGCAGGTTGAGGAGCGTACCTATCTGGCTTGTGATGGACTCCCAAAGCAAAAGAAAAACTAAAAGTAAGCCCAACTGCAACACCTCTAGTATTGGTAGTTGATTTGAAGGGTCTAGGGGGATATTTGCCTATCCCTTCCAAGTTCGGCTTGGAGAATCCCCCGGCGACAGCCGTGGGGAGTGTCAAAAATAGCCCTGATTTATTTGCCGATCGCTCTTATCATGTCGGTATCGCAATCTATCAGACTACGACTAAAAGGCTATGCAGAAGATCGAAGACGCATCATTCCCCACGATGAGAATTTCCCCAAACCAGCAGGATTGGCTAGAATTGGCAGAATACGCCTCTATTGCCGGTTCAGCGATTGGTACCATTGCTGCGGGATTGTCGGGGCAAATTCTCTACGCTGCCGCCCCGCTAACCGCAGCACTCTCGCTGAATCTCGCCAATCGCCAGCGTTTTGAGCAAAAAATTCAACAAAAGGCAAATTCTGCCATCGCAGAGGTACAGGCCTCCGCAGAAGCTCGATCGCAGCAAGTTCAGAAACTACCTGGAGAACTTACCAAACTTGATTCTACCGTCTCCGACTTAAAACAAAAACTCGGTATTTTGGAATCCGGCGCCATCGCCGACATACAAGCTGCGGTAGCCGCACTCGAACGCCAAGCGCAGGCACTTCCTGCCGATTCTCAAGAACTCTACAGCATCCTGTCGGATTTGCAGGAAAAACTCCGCATTCTGGAAAATAGCGCCCTCAGAGAGCATGATTGGGAAAATGTCAACGTCCGATTTTTGTTGCTAGACGAGAAGTTAACTGAGGTTAGAACTATTACAGCAGAGTTGCAGGAGCGATCGAACGAAGTAGACTTGGATCGAATCCAAGGTTCTCTGAAGCAATTGCAGGATTTGCTCGATCGACCGACAATAGATACAGCGACGCTGCAAACCGAAATTCAGCACTTGCAGGAGCAAGTTTCCGAGTTGCAGCGACAAAATCAAGAAATTGTCAAGCCTTATTTGCTGCGCTTGACTCGCGCCGTCAAGAAACTCAGTCAGTAGTCATTGGTTATTGGTTATTGGTTGTTTGTTATTGGTTGTTTGTTATTTGCCTTGTCTTGTGGCTTTGCTGCCAATAACCGATCGCAAGTAATCTCAGATCCGCTCAATTACCGATAAGAAAAAATGTTTTTAGTGAGGACTTTAGTCCTTGATTTATGAGGACTAAAGTCCTCACTACGAACTAATTTTATAGTCTGATAGCGGAGACTATCTAACCCTTGCAAATAACTAATAACTAATAACTAATAACTAATAACGAAATTTTTGCCAAGCTTGCCAGAAAATATAGATTGATAAAATTGCTAAGAGCGATCGAAAGGCTAAACTAATAGTGCGATCGGACAATCTCGGCAAAAACCTGGTGCTGATTTGCGCGCCCAACAAACCGCCACACCCAAGAATCAACCCCACAACCCACAAAACATTCCCGCGCGCCGCGTGTCCCGCCGTCGCCGAAATTGCCGTAATCACGATGACGCCCAAACTCGTTTGAATTGCCTTTTTAATGCTTTCCCCTAACAGCAAAATTTGCAAGGGAACCATAATCACACCACCGCCTACACCGAACAAACCTGCCAATAAACCGGCAGCACTGCCAGTCGCAATTTTAGCAAAAGTTGGATTAAATAGAATACTTGAATTGTTGGGTAATTGGTGATTGGTAATGGGTAATTGGGAATTGGTAATGGGTAATTGGGAATTGGGAATTGAGCCAGATTCTTTCGTGTCTTCCCCTTCCCCTTCTTCTTCCACTTTCTTAGCAGTCAGGCGCTTGCGAACTTCAATCAAATAAATATTCAGCCACAGCAACAACCCAAAAGTAACTAACAGCAAATAAGGAGGAAATATCCCCGCCAAATAAGCACCAATTTGTGCTGTGATGACGGCGGGAAATCCGATGCCTGCGACTTGACTCAAGTTGAGATAGCCCATGCGCCAATTCTGGATGCTGCCAGAAAGAGCCGTAATTACGATCGACAAACCGCTAGTAGCAACCGCTTGCACCGGAGCATACTTGAGAGCCACCAACAACGGCACGAGCACCGTACCGCCGCCGATACCCAAAAAACCAGCTAGAATACCGGCAAACAGTCCGGCAGCACCCAGAATCAATAATTCGCTAACAGTCATTAGTTAATAGTCATTAGTTATTTGTTATTTGTTATTTGTTGTTTGTTACTCGCTTGGGGCTGCTAATAACCAATAACCAATAACCAATAACATTAATCAATACTCACAACTCAAGATTATTGAGAGTCATTAGTAGCCCCGTCAGGCATAATTGCCCGCCTCAAATCTGCATCGCGGAAGTTAGTTCGATTGAGATTAGCATCAATCAAAACAGCTTCCACCAAAACAGCCCCGCTCAAATTAGACCAACACAGCTTCGCCCGGTACAAATTAGCACCGCTCAAGTTAGCACCGCGCAGAGTTGACCAACTCATATTGGCAACTCTCAAATTAGCATTGCTCAGATTAGCTTCGCTGAGATTAGCTCCAACCATCGTGACTTGACGCAAGTCTGCACCAGTCAGGTTGGCCCTGCTCAGCATCGCCCCACTGAGAATTGCCTGAGTCAGATTGGCTCTTTCTAAAAGCGAATCGCTGAGGATAGCATTTGTCAGGTTTACAGCTTTGAGAGTTGACCAACTCAAATTGGCCTTCATCAAATTAGTGCGAATCATACTAGCTTCGGTTAAGTTAGCCGCAAACAAATTCGCTTCGGTAAAGTTGGCTTCTGTCAAATTTGCTTCCGTCAAATTTGCCTTAGTCATGTTGACTTCTCTCGCCATTGAGCCGCGGAGGTTTGCTCCCACCAGGTTAGCCCCGCTGAGATTGGCGCGGGTCAAATCGGTACCGATGAGATTGGCTTCGGTGAGGTTGGCTTCCGTCATGTCCACCCCACCCAATTTCACCTCGCGCAAGTTCGCTCCCGTTAGGTTAGCGCCTTTGAGGTTTGCGTTTTGGAAATTCGCTCGGGTAAAATTAGCCTCGCTGAGGTTTGCCCCTTTTAAGTCGGCTCCCGCGAGGTTAATCTCTCGAAAAGTTCTTTCTCCGGCCGCATATTGCCTCAGAATTCGATCGGCCTCCATGTCATTAGCCTCGCAATTTTTTTTCAAACGTTAGAGTGATGGGTTTCTCACATCATCCCAGATAACCACCGTATTCACCCTGTACGCTTCAGTATCTGTAGAATTTTGGCACTGCTGTGCGAATCTATTCTAGAGGGCTCCCTCAAGGTCAGCGATTCTGAGAGAATCAAAAATAGCGTCAAGATATAAGAAAAACAGACAAAGGAAGTTTGAGAATGCCTGAGAATTTAAGAAGCCAAGCGGTGACTGGGGGCGTGCAGCGTTCGCCCAACCGCGCCATGCTGCGCGCCGTGGGTTTTGGCGACGGCGATTTCACTAAGCCCATTGTGGGCATTGCCAACGGCTACAGCACGATTACGCCCTGCAATATGGGATTGAACGACCTCGCCTTGCGGGCCCAGGCGGGTGCAAAAGAAGCCGGCGCCATGCCACAAATGTTCGGTACGATTACTATCAGCGACGGAATCTCGATGGGAACCGAAGGGATGAAATATTCTCTGGTGTCGAGAGATGTGATTGCAGATTCGATTGAAACGGTTTGCAATGGCCAGAGTATGGATGGGTTGCTGGCTGTGGGCGGTTGCGATAAGAATATGCCGGGGGCGATGATTGCGATCGCCCGCATGAACATTCCTGCTATTTTTGTCTACGGTGGCACGATCAAACCGGGACACCACAACGGACGCGATTTAACTGTCGTCAGCGTTTTTGAAGCAGTCGGTCAATTCAGCGCCGGCAAAATTGACGAAACAGAGCTCAACGCAGTGGAACAAAAAGCTTGTCCCGGCGCTGGTGCTTGCGGCGGAATGTACACGGCAAATACGATGTCCAGCGCTTTTGAAGCTATGGGGATGAGTTTGCCCTATTCTTCGACAATGGCTGCTGAGGATGCTGAAAAAGCCGACAGCGCTGCGGAATCTGCAAGAGTTTTGGTCGAAGCAATTCGCAAACAGTTGTTACCCAGCCAAATTTTAACACGAGCGGCCTTTGAAAATGCGATCGCGGTAATTATGGCGATCGGCGGTTCAACGAATGCGGTGCTGCATTTGTTGGCCATTTCAAATGCGATCGGCGTTGAGTTGTGCCTCGACGATTTTGAAACAATTAGAGCCAAAGTACCCGTATTGTGCGATCTCAAACCAAGCGGCAAATACGTAGCAACCGATTTGCACAAAGCCGGCGGCATTCCTCTAGTAATGAAAATGCTTTTGGAACGCGGTTTGCTGCATGGAGATGCGCTGACAATTACAGGTAAAACAATTGCCGAATCCCTAGCAGATATTCCCAGCGAACCCCGCGCCGATCAAGATGTCATCCGCCCTCTTGACAATCCGATGTACGCCCAAGGACATTTAGCAATTCTCCGGGGAAATCTGGCAACAGAAGGATCGGTTGCTAAAATTACAGGTGTTAAAAAACCGCAAATCACCGGCCCAGCGCGGGTATTTGAATCGGAAGAAAATTGTTTAGCTGCAATCTTGGCTGGCAAAATTCAAGCCGGAGATGTCATTGTCATCAGGTACGAAGGGCCCAAAGGCGGGCCGGGAATGCGCGAAATGCTAGCACCAACTTCGGCAATTATTGGTGCAGGTTTAGGCGATTCTGTGGGGTTAATTACTGACGGTCGCTTTTCCGGCGGAACCTACGGCATGGTTGTCGGTCACGTTGCACCCGAGGCGCAAGTTGGCGGCACAATTGCTCTGGTAAATGAGGGCGATTCAATTACGATTGATGCTAAGAATCGCTTGTTACAGCTCAATGTTGATGATGCAGAATTAGAGCGGCGGCGCGCTCTTTGGCAAGCTCCTAAACCCCGGTATACTAAGGGTGTTTTGGCTAAATACGCTAAGTTGGTTTCTTCTAGCAGTGTCGGCGCTGTAACTGATTTGGGTTTGGGTTGAAGAAGAAAACCTAATTTTAACCGCAGATAAACGCAGATAAACGCAGATGAAATTCCATCTGCGTTCATCTGTGTTCATCCGCTGATATCTGCGGTTAAAAAAACGATCGCTCCGCTAGCTAACATACCTGACAAATTGCTAAAATAATCGAGATAAAACTGTCAAGAATAGATACTGCGATTGCTTCGTTCCTCGCTATGGCAATTCTCACCCAAGCGTATTGGTTTTTAAGTCGCGAGAATCCTATGGGACTGGACTGTTGGTCAAATGCTCGGTTGGCTGACCCCGTAGCGTAATCTGGATTTATGAATGATTTTTTTTACCACAGAGGCCGCAGAGGGCGCAGAGTTAGAGAGGAGAGGGTATGTTACGGATTTGGTTTGAGCGAATGTGCAGTCGATCGCCGATCGCACCATAACACTGTTTGAACAACGGGGCGCGATCGCATCCCTGTCCCGGCTTTTGCTGAAGCCCTGAATCTGACTGTTGGTCAAATGTTCAGTTGGCTGACTCCGTAGCGTAACCTGGATTTATGAATGATTTTTTAACCACAGAGGCCGCAGAGGGCGCAGAGTTAGAGAGGAGAGGGTATGTTACGGATTTGGTTTGAGCGAATGTGCGGTCGATCGCTTATACTAGAATATCTGGTTGTGTGCCCTTCAAGGACGAAACAGGACTGAAGTCCTCACTACAAACTTAATTATGATTATTTAATCGGACTTGATATCAACTCTCAGTTAACCGCTAACTACTAACAACTAAGTACAAAAAACGTTTCTGAACAATGGAAGCAAAATCCTACAAAGACACCGTAAATTTGCCCAAAACCAAGTTTGATATGCGCGCCAACGCCGTCAAACGTGAACCAGAATTGCAACAATTTTGGGCAGATCAAGAAATATACGATCGCCTTTCGCACAATAACCCAGGGGATTTGTTCGTCCTCCACGACGGCCCGCCCTACGCTAACGGACAACTCCACATCGGCCACGCCCTCAACAAAATTCTCAAGGATTTTATCAACCGCTACCAAATGCTGCGCGGTAAAAAAGTCCGCTATGTACCCGGTTGGGATTGTCACGGATTGCCGATCGAACTTAAGGTATTGCAAAACATGAAGTCGGACGATCGGCTAAATCTTACTCCGATCGATCTCCGCCGCAAAGCCTCCGCCTTCGCCCAGGAAACAATGGCGCAGCAGCGCACATCCTTTCAGCGCTACGGCGTTTGGGGCGACTGGGAACACCCGTATTTAACCCTGAAACCCGAATACGAAGCGGCTCAAATCGGCGTTTTCGGTCAAATGGTGCTCAAAGGCTACATCTTCCGCGGCTTCAAACCCGTGCACTGGAGTCCGAGCTCGAAAACAGCCCTCGCTGAAGCTGAATTAGAATATCCCGAAGGCCACGTCTCGCGCAGCATCTACGTCGGCTTTCACGTGAGAAAATTGTCAAAATCCCTGCAAACGAAGCTCAAGCGCTATATGCCGAGCCTCTGGGCGGCGATTTGGACGACTACCCCCTGGACGATTC
Organism: Microcoleus sp. PH2017_28_MFU_U_A; assembly: GCF_020738035.1. Taxonomy (NCBI): domain Bacteria; kingdom Bacillati; phylum Cyanobacteriota; class Cyanophyceae; order Oscillatoriales; family Microcoleaceae; genus Microcoleus; species Microcoleus sp. PH2017_28_MFU_U_A. Next base: position 12,011 of record NZ_JAEQCX010000099.1, on the reverse strand, counting down.
CGGCTAACTTGGCGATCGCAGTTAATCCCGAACTGATGTATGCAGTGGTGGAACCGCCGGCAAATTCCCACATTGCACAACAATTTATGTTAGTTGCTGTCGATGCGGTCGATCGACTGTCGGCAACTTTGAATACTGAATTAAAAATCCTGGCTACCTTCCCAGGTAAAGATTTAGAAGGTTCCACCTACAAACACCCGTTGTTCGATCGCGAAAGCCCGATCGTTGCCGGTGGCGACTACATTACCGCTGACTCAGGAACCGGATTGGTGCACACTGCACCCGGCCACGGACAAGAAGACTTTATCGTCGGAAAACGCTGCGGTTTGCCAGTTTTAACGCCCGTCGATGAGAACGGAAATTTCACCGCCGAAGCTGGACAGTTTGCAGGTTTAAATGTCCTCGGAAACGGCAATGCCGCAGTCATTGATGCCCTTGCCGAAGCAAATTGTTTGATTAAAGAGGAAGCTTATCCTCACTCCTATCCTTACGATTGGCGGACTAAAAAACCGACGATTTTTCGGGCGACTGAACAGTGGTTTGCCTCCGTTGAAGGGTTCCGCGACGAAGCGTTAAAGGCAATTTCCGGTGTAAATTGGATTCCGGCCCAAGGGGAAAATCGGATCACGGCTATGGTTAGCGATCGATCGGATTGGTGTATTTCTCGCCAGCGGACTTGGGGCGTGCCGATTCCCGTGTTTTACGACGAAGAAACCAACGAACCTCTGTTAAATGAAGAGACGATCTCGCACGTGCAAGCTATTTTTGCCGAGATCGGTTCCGATGCTTGGTGGGAAATGTCGATCGCCGAATTGCTACCGGAATCATACCGCAACAACGGTCGCACTTACCGCAAGGGCACAGACACGATGGATGTGTGGTTTGACTCGGGTTCTTCCTGGGCTGCTGTAGCGAAAGGGCGATCGGAATTAAACTATCCTGCTGATATCTATTTGGAAGGTTCAGACCAACACCGCGGCTGGTTTCAATCGAGCTTACTTACCAGTGTAGCAACTAACGGCGTCGCTCCCTACAAAACAGTTTTGACTCACGGTTTTGTACTCGATGAAAAAGGCCGTAAGATGAGCAAATCTGAAGGCAATGTCGTCGATCCGGCGTTAGTAATTAAGGAATATGGCGCCGATGTTTTGCGATTGTGGGTGTCTTCGGTAGACTACTCCGCCGACGTGCCTTTGGGCAAAAACATTCTCAAACAGCAATCGGATGTTTACCGCAAGATTCGGAATACAGCGAAGTTTTTGCTGGGGAATTTGCACGACTTCGATCCGGCAAAAGATGCCGTTGCTTTCGAGGATTTGCCGGAACTCGATCGCTATATGTTGCACAGAATGGGCGAAGTTTTTGCGGAAGTTCAAGAAGCTTTTGAAAGTTTCCAATTTTCCCGATTCTTCCAAACAGTTCAGAATTTCTGTACCGTGGATTTGTCTAATTTCTACTTGGATGTTGCCAAAGATCGACTTTACATCAGTTCGACAGATGCGCGCCGCCGCCGCAGTTGTCAGACGGTAATTGCGATCGCAGTCGAAAATTTAGCACGGGCGATCGCACCTGTGTTGTGTCACATGGCTGAGGATATTTGGCAGTACATTCCTTATCAAACACCGTACAAGTCAGTATTTGAGGCTGGTTGGGTGCAACTAGATGCTAAATGGCACAATCCAGAATTGGCGACTCGCTGGCAGTATTTACGGCAAGTACGCGGCGAAGTTAACAAGGTTTTGGAACAGGCGAGGACTGAAAAGGCGATCGGTTCTTCTTTGGAAGCTAAGGTTTTATTGTACGTTCCCGATGTCGCAAAAAGAGCGCAATTGCAAGCTTTGAATCCCAGCAGCGAAGGATTGATGGATTATGTGCGATCGCAAAATGCAGCCATCCAACTAGCAGAAGACGAGAAAGCCAAAGCAGTACAAGACAAACAAGAATCACAAGCAGCAAGTGTTGCCAAAGTCTTGACAGAAAAGACAGTTCATGTTGAGGAAGAAACTGTCGCCAAGGGCGATGCAGCTTCTGAGATTGTAGAATATTCTGCCCCAGAAGCATCTGCTTTAGATTTGCAGGAAATGTTAGATAAAAGCGCCCAGTTTGTGGCGGATTTGCCTAACTATGCCGGCAACTTTTTCACAGAATACCAAACATTGCTGGTAACACTTGGGCTGTTAGCTTCTGTGGTGATAACGGGTAGAGTCACCCTGGCGGTTTTGGATACAATGAATCAGATTCCGCTGCTGGGCGGCTTGTTTGAAGTCATCGGTATCTTGTTTACAATCTGGTTTGCTTTCCGTCACTTGCTGTTTGCAGAAAGCCGCCAAGAAATGGCACAAACAATTGATTCGCTGACAGCAGATGTGCTTGGAAAGTCAACGGCGCTGGTACTGGTAGAAACACAGGAGATTGTGCTTTCACTTCCAGTAGAGACAGCCCTTGTACCAGTACAGGCGATCGCACAAACAGCCCCAGTCGAACAAGTGTTTGCAGAAATACCTGAAATCCCGACAGCAGAATTAAGTGCGATCGCGCCCAAAGCAGAAATTCCTGCGGAAATAGCTGTACACCACCATTCTGCAAATGGTAGCAACGGTGTAGACGAACTGCGCTACTTGTTCATTACTTCGGAAGTGGAACTGATAGAATCGAATGCAGTGATGCAGGAATTGCCGTACAGTTACCAATCTCCAGAGTTGGCGATTGGTGTAGTTAAAGCAGACGGCCAAAAGTGCGATCGATGCTGGAACTATTCTACTCATGTCGGAGAGTCGATCGAGCATCCGGTAATTTGCGAACGCTGCGTGTCAGCAGTTGACGGGAAATTCTAACCCTAGGATGTACACAAGTACCGCTGTAATTGTCATTAGTGGGATGGGCTTCTAGCCCGTCCCAAACATACAATTTAAATGATGATATCAAATCCGACAGCATCTGAACTATTGACTTCTCTCTTCTCTCTCTGTGTCCTCTGCGCCCTCTGCGGTTAAATAATTCCGATACAGCCGCAAACAAAATGATTCATTTCTGATTATCCTCATCGCCTTCTGTAACTCTACATTTCCTCCAGAAATTCAAACAGAGAATTACAGCAAAAGGCACGAAAAATACAACTGCTGGAACTATCCAAAAAGCACCACCGCCAATCAGAATATCGCCATCTGGCGTGATACAGCTAGAATTAGCAGCCTCGATACAATCCCGCCATTTCCAGTACCGCACATAAAACAGATAAAAGAAGAATGAAGAGCAAAACAGACAGACACTCATTATAATATAAGACATCTGATTACAACAACAAGAGTTGATTGAAAAAGTTTTCTATTTCCTATTGAAAAAACGGCAGACAAATTCACCAGGATTGTTTTGTCCAAACGCCAAAACCGTGCCATCTTGCTTAACTGTACTGTGGCTGCGGCAATTGTAGACTTCCAGAGGCTGCTTGACTCCATCAACACTCAGAATTACCCTGTATTCCCAGTAGTTTTTCGCACTGCGCTTGATATCGACAATGCAAATCTCGCGCCCTTGATAGTTGCGACAGACAGAAGCCTCAGCCGGAAGCGCGACGCAGAAAAAACAGATTAATAGCAACAAGTAGCAAGCATATTTCATCATTCGCGATCTATTCTACTGCATAACCAGTAAACTTTCGCATAAACGGCGGCTGAAATCCCCACACAATGTCCTCCTTGGGAACTCCGGCTATGACTAAATCTTCAGCAATATCATCTTCAGTCGCATTCCATTGCAGCCAAATTTTCCCGCCCTTGATATCAATGTGAATGCTACAGTGATGCACTCTAGTCTGTTTGTCCCAGCCCACATAGAAGATTTGGTAATGATCTCGTTCTGTATCAAGAATTGTCTCGACTTCAATATCTCCGTGGGCAGGTTTGCGGTTGCCGTACTCCATTAACATTTGCTGTACAATTTGCCGATATTTGATTAGTTTTTCCATTTAACAATTACCTCAATTGCTGTATCATAAACTATCATTTTTAGCTGATTTTCCTCCACTCTTGCTTTCGGAAAATCTAGTTGAAAGAATTCTTCGTAAGTTATTAATGGCACAGCCAAGTACAAAATGCGATCGGGTTCTTTTTCTTTCAGTGCAGCTCGGTAATTAATGAACTGCCCCAAAGCTCTGTGGAATTCGGAGATTGCCGACGATTTTGTCAAAAAGCTTTTAACTTCAACGGCAATTTTTTCGCCTTGCCTTTCTGCTGCAATCAGCCTTTCTGCTCCCAGATCGATCGACATATCGACACCGCCCACACTAATCGGAAACGGATCGTGGGTAATATGCCAGCCTTCTTTTTGCAAAGCTGTTTTGACAACTTCATGAAAAACATCTCTGGCAGACATAATCAATTGATAAATAACTTACTTATTACTATCATACCTCTTAACCGCTAAATACAATAGGAATGATGCACTCTGAATAAAGAAACCGGGTTTTCAGCGAATTTGTGGGTTGGAACGAAGTATTTCGTAAAAAACCCGGTTTCTGGGCCATATTTACCGTGCTGGCGGTAGCTTGATTTCGATACCAACTTTTTGACCGAGATCGATCGCACTACTAGCAAAATCAGTCATCCCTGCGATCGGAATCGCGATCGCAGTACCCGCCGCAATCATCGCAGTCAAGCTCTTCTTTAACCTAGCTTTATTCCATTGGCTTTCCGGCTTCTTAATTTCAGCTTCGACATCTTCAATATCAATAATTATCCCATCGCGAATGTCTTCGGGAAACTGCGTCGCGGTTTCGCGCATCGATGAAATTAGTTGCAGAAGTTCTGCCGTATTGGCATTATTGTTCTGAATGAAGTCGGAGGCTGTTTGTTGGGCAGTATCTTTCACTTCTTTAGCGAAGTTGCCGATTTGTGCACCTTGCAAGTTGTTGGTTTGGGAAGAATCTTGAGTCATGTTTACTTGTGCTTTATTATTAATAGGTCTACTAACAGCTAGTTTAGCGATATCTACAAGGTCGTCATATTCTCTGCCGTATTTGTCATCACCCCTTTGCCTGATGCGCCGAAGTTCGATCGACTCATACCCATCCAACAAAGGCCGCAAATCCAGTTTAAGTTTAAGTTTCCCGACACGCACCGTATTCTCGCCCATCTCCTCCAATCCTAGCAACTCCTCGTAATCCAGCGGATCGGCATCGGGATAACCCGGAACCGGCACCCATTGACTGACTTCCAGATTCGCAAAAGAATTGTGGATTTTGGTAAACGTATCGCGAATTAAACTCAGAAAAGAACGCCGCGTCGATTCCCGCCCGCTAACGGCGATCGAGATTTTCTCATCTTCCGGGTCAGACTTAATTCGGGCGATATTGTACACTTCAGCGCCTTCGGTGTACTCCAGCATTACCCCCGTGCGCCAGTGGGTGCAGTTGTGGATTTTCTCGTGCATCAGGACGATGAAACGCGACAGGATGCTGTCGGGGAGGATGCGGTAGTGATATTGAAATTCCAGGGTTTCGCCTTGGAGTTCGGTGTTTTCCGGTTCTTCTTTCGGCAAAATGCCGGGGATGAGGAAAGTCCGTGGGGTGCAATGGCTGAGGGGGAAGCAGAGTTGAAATTCGCCCATCAACTCGGTGAGGCAGTTGTAACGGTGGCTGGGATATTTAGTTGAGTCCAGGATGCGGCTGAGGTCGGCGTAGGTGAGAATGCCTTTGGTTTTGACTTTAAGTGCGTCGTCGCTGAGGAGGGCATAGATGCCTTCTGTCACCCAGTGGGGATTGAGGATGTTGGTGGATTGCAGGATGGGGTGTTCGCGGAAGTTGAGGACAATGCCCAGGTTGTGCAGCAGTCCGATGAGTTGGGTTTGGTCGGTTTCTGCGAGGATGTTTTCGGTGGCGCAGATGGTGGCGTATTCGCTGATGCTGATGAAGTCTTTGTCGAGGTTTTCCAGGCGCTGCTTGACTTGGAACCAGCTTAGCGGCAAAAGGTCGTAGACTTCTTTGAGTTGGGAGATTTCGGTGTGGATGGCGCTGCGGAGTTCGTCGATGCCGGTGCCGCTTTGGCAGGAGGTTTCGATAATCGCTTTGATGTTGGGATATTTATCGCGCAAGGCTTTGCGGTTGAGATCCAGGGGTTGTTCGTCGCATTTGTTGCCGACGAGGATGACGGGGGATGCGTCGCCGAAGCTTTCGATCAGTTTCAGCCAGTATTCGAGGCGGTTTTCGTCTTCGCTGGTGCGGCAGTTGGAGACGAGGAGGTAGAGGCTGCGTTTGGTGAGGAAAAATTGGTGGGTGGCGTGGTAGATTTCTTGTCCGCCGAAGTCCCAGACGTTGAGTTTGACGGGTTTGGTGTTGACTGTAATTTGCCAGTTTGTGATGTTGAGTCCGTCGGTTTGGGGTTCGTTGGGGTTGTATTGGTTGTGGGTGAGGCGGTTGATCAGGGAGGTTTTGCCGACGCTGCCTTCTCCCAGGATCAGGAATTTGGCTTCGTGGAGGGGGCGGACTTCCCTACGGAGTTGGCGGAGGTAGTTGAAAATGGCGGCGGGAGTACCGGGGTTTTCTGTGTCGCCGAGAACTTCTGGAGAAATGGGTAGGGGATTGCCACGAAGATCGAGTTTTTCAAGTTTTGGGAGGGTTTCTAAGCATTCGGGAATCTTTTCAATCTGATTGTTCTCAAGATCGAGTGTTGTTAGATTGGACAGTTGAGCGATCGCATCAGGAATTTCTGTAATCTGATTGTTACTGAGGTAAAGTCCTGTCAGATTGGACAAGGAGGCGATCGCATCAGGAATTTCTGTAATCTGATTGAAACGAAGGTCAAGCCATGTCAGATGGGACAGTTGGGCGATTGCTTTGGGAATTTCTGTAACCTGATTGAAACGGAGGTCAATTTCTGTCAGATTGGACAATTGGCAGATGGCTTCTGGAATTTCTGTAATCTGATTGCCACCGAGGTCAATTTCTGTCAGATTGGACAATTGGCAAATGGCTTCTGGAATTTGGGTGATTTGATTGTTACTGAAGTAAATTAATGTCAGATTAGACAATTGCGATATCGCATCGGGAATTTTTGTAATCTGATTGTCACCGAGGTAAATTAATGTCAGATTGCACAATTGCGATATCGCATCGGGAATTTCCGCAATCTGATTGCTAGTGAGTTCAAGTTCCGTCAGATTGGAAAGTTGTGATATCGCATCGGGAATTTTTGTAATCTGATTGCCACCGAGGTCAAGTTCCGTCAGATTGGAAAGTTGGGCGATCGCATCAGGAATTTCTGTAATCTGATTGAAACTGAGGTCAAGTCCTGTCAGATTGGAAAGTTGTGATATCGCATCGGGAATTTTTGTAATCCGATTGTAACTAAGGTCAAGTAATGTCAGATTAGACAACTGGGCGATCACATCTGGCAATTCTTCCAATTCCAATCCTCGCAAGTCCAATATTTTCCAGCCCTCATCAGCCGCTTTGTCGATTAACTGCAACAACTCTTCTCGCGTCATATCCTTTGTCTCCCCGTAGTCTTCATTTGATTGTGACAGGATTTTTTTGGTTGGTGGGGAGTTTTGCCCGCGAGGAATCTAAGAAACCGGGTTTTTTCCCATGTCTCTGGCTGTTACCAATAATTCTGATAAAAACCCGGTTTCTGGGTTTACGCATCACAACCAAAGAATCACGACACGGCCGGAATTCGGAGACGGCAGTGCCGTTTCCCTACCCGAAAATCATCGTAGGGACACGGCATTGCCGTCTCCTCCGTGGCCTACGCATCACAACCCGTAGAAACCGGGTTTTTTCCCATGTCTCTGGCTGTTACCAAATATTTTCGCAAAAACCCGGTTTCTGGCCCCTCGCGCAATCTAAGAAACCGGGTTTTTTTGAGTTTCTACGCTGTCACCAACAATTTTCGTAAAAACCCGGTTTCTGGGCACCGCGCGAATCTAAGATAACGCCCAACTTCCATTGTTATAATAAATAAGCAACCCAAACATAAAGCTTTTATGTCCACTATTGAGCAAATCGAAGCCGCAATCCTCAAACTACCTGCCGGCGACTATCAAAAACTGGTGCAATGGCTGCTAGATTTAGACTATCAACGCTGGAGCGAACAGCTCGAACAAGACATCCTTGCAGGTAAACTAGATTCTCTGGCAGAAGAAGCACTAGCTGAATTTGAATCAGGGCAATACCGGGTAATCTAATGCACTATACAACCAGCCGTTTTTGGAGTTGCTATGCTGCACTGCCAGACAATGTGCAATCCACCGCCGATCGCGCTTATGAACTCCTCAAAGTAGATCCCAGTCACCCATCTTTACACTTTAAAAAAGTTGGCAAATACTGGTCAGTTCGAGCTGGGCAAAGTCATCGAGCTTTAGGTCAAGAAATCAAGCAAGGAATTCTCTGGTTCTGGATTGGTACTCACGCAGAATACGACAAATTAATTAATTAGTAAAAGTATGGATAGAGTAGAACAATATCGCAATTCTGTCTGGACCTCATCAGCCGTTTTGTCGATTAACTGCAACAACTCTTCTCGCGTCATATCTTTTGTCTCCCCGTAGTCTTCATTTGATTGTGACAGGATTTTTTGGTTGGTGGGGAAATGAATCAACCACACGGCCCGAAAGAGGAGACGGCAGTGCCGTTTCCCTACCCGAAAATTATCGTAGGGAAACGGCATTGCCGTGTCCTGCTTGGCCTACGCATCACCACCCGTAGAAACCGGGTTTTTTCCCATATCTAGGGCTGTCACCAATAATTCTCGCAAAAACCCGGTTTCTGGCCCCCGCGACAATCTAAGAAACCGGGTTTTTTTGGGTTTCTGCGCTGTCACCAACAATTCTCGCAAAAACCCGGTTTCTGGCCACTCGGTTTATGTTAGCGGGAGATGGACGATCTGATCTTGGTATTCATCATCGAATGAACCATCAGCAATTAAAATTAATTCCTCAATATTTTGCCCAATACTTAAATCTGAGTTGAGAATGAAAATCCCTGGAATATGTCTGCCGACCGCCATATTATCTGCCAGATGAACGGGCATTGACTTGCGGTTGTTCGTCACTAAAATAAAACGATTATCCTCACACCAAATCAAAATATCCGGATCGAGCGTACTTTTCGGAGGCGTACCAATGTCGCCCACTGCCCAAACTACTAGATCCGGGCGTTTCCGGCGAAGTTGTGTCGCATAAATTGGCGTAACATTCTCATCCATCAAATATTTAAGCGCCATTTCTCAAGCACCCTGGATCGCAGTTTGCCTTTCCCGTTCTGCCTTTAATTTTCGCAATCTTTCCGCAGCCGGATGAGGATTTGCTGCTTGTATTTTTCGCTGCTGATGCGACCATTCTAACCAATCTTGTATATATTGACTTACTGATTCTTTGTTTAGCAAATAATACAAAATAGTTGTGTAAACTTCTGCTAAAGTTAGAGATGGATAGAGTTGCTGAATTTCTTCGGCGGTGCGTTCCCGATACAAATACTCATACAGCACCGTCTCAATCCCGATGCGATGTCCTTTAATGCGAATATCATCCGCTGCTAAGAAATCAAAATACTCATTCAGTCCCATATCTAAAATCCCTCTTTTAGCTATCTACTATTCTACTATTCGGTTTGATGGGAAACTATAATGCGATCGATTTCTGCGCGATGGCGATCGCTCCAACAAGCATATCAAATTCCCCCTGGAATCGGATTCCCCCGCAAATCGAGTTTTTCTAGATTCTCCATGCTGTCGATCGCCCTTGGGATTGCTGTAATCTGATTATCATTCAGGTAAAGCTGTCTCAGATTCGGCATTTGGGCGAGATTCTCGGGAATTTCTGTAATCTGATTGCTGCTGAGGTAAAGCTGTGACAGATTCGAGAGTTGGGCGAGATCCTCTGGAATTGCTGTAATCTGATTGTATCGGAGGTAAAGCTCTGTCAAATGCGACAATTGGGCTAGATCCTCTGGGATTACTGCAATCTGATTTTTACTGAGATTGAGCTGTGTCAAATTCGCTAATTTTCCTAGCGCCCCTGGGATGGCTGCAATCTGATTGTGCGTGAGGTAAAGCTTTGTCAAATTCGACAATTGGGCGAGAGAGTCGGGGATTTCGGTAATCTGATTATTATACAGGTCGAGGTCTGTCAGATTCGACAATTGGGCGAGAGAGTCTGGGATTTCGGTAATCTGATTGTAACTGAGATCGAGCAGTTTCAGCTTTGACAGTTTTCCGAGTGCTTCTGGGATGACAGCAATCCGATTATTATAGAGGTCAAGGTCTGTCAGATTGGATAGTTGGGCGATAAAATCTGGGATAGCTGCAATCTGATTGTAACTTAAGTCAAGCACTGACAGATGAGAGAGTTGGCAGAGAATTTCTGGGATTTCTGTTAAGCCAATACCGCTTAAATCTAAACTTTCAAGCTGCATACATTTGCCAATCTCCGGTGGCAATTCCTGCAACTCTAATCCCGACAAATCAAGTTTTGTAATTTTTTTATCAGTAGCTAGATTAATTCGTCGTAGTGCTTCATCGCGCGTCATATCCTGAGTCTCCGCGTGTGTTTCCCCGCCATCTTGTTTCTATTCAGGCAGGAATTTGGAAGATCCGGAAAAATTGGCAAATTGAGATGAGCAACCGGGTTTCTATTATAAATAAACGTCCGCAATTGTCATTACGAGGCACGAAGCAATCGCCAAGACTAAGATTGCTTCGTTCGTCGCAATGACATATATCAGTTGTTTACGCAGGGGGCGAGAAACCGGGTTTTTATTAATCTTTGGTTAGGTGACGATAAATACGGAAAGAAACCCGGTTTCTGAGGTCTGTGTTACCAAGAGAACTGAAATGATGGTAGGCTTGGCATAGAAACTTGTTTGTTTATGAATCAAATTAAACGTGTTGCCATAGTGGGAGGAACCCACGGAAACGAACTCACAGGAGTTTACCTTGTGAAGAAATTCGATCGCGCGCCAGAGTTAATTGGGCGATCGACTTTTGAAACAATCGCCCTGCTAGCCAACCCCAAAGCCTGCGAAATTGGGAGACGCTACATCGATATCGACCTCAACCGCTGCTTTCGCCAGCAAGATTTAGAAAATCCCCACCTCTCCAGCTACGAAGCCCAGCGGGCAAAAGAGATATACCACATTTTTAGCTCAAAAAACACCGAGCAACAAAGCTTAATCATCGATTTGCACAGCACCACATCGAACATGGGGCTAACATTTATTCTCGCCAGCCAGCATCCCTTTAACCTGCAACTAGCAGCTTATTTAACCTCTATCTATCCTCACCTCAAGTTACTGGCTTCGCCAAGCAATCATCAAGATAGTCCTTTGTTGCGATCGATTTCTGAGTTAGGCGGTACGCTGGAAGTTGGCGCAGTCGCGCAAGGTGTTTTAGATGCGTCTTGGTTTCAGCAAACCGAGCAAGTTATCGGGACAATATTAGATTGCACAGAAGCCTACAATCTAGGCACAATGCCCGTTGTCAATAATTCCCTGACTATTTATCAAAGCATTCGGGCGATCGACTATCCGAGAAACAACTCTGGAGAAATTCAGGCAATGATTCATCCTCAGCTACAATCGAGAGATTATGAAGCATTGAATCCGGGCGATCCGATGTTTTTGACCTTTGAGGGCGAGTCGGTCTTGTATGAAGGTAAATCAATTGTTTATCCAATTTTTATTAACGAGGCGGCTTACTACGAAAAAGGAATTGCCATGTGTTTTACCCAAAAGCAAATTGTGGTTATGTAGCGTACATCAGGGCTGAATTTGGCAACCACTTACTCAATAATTTCCCCCTGACCAAGAATTTCAAAGGTGGTATAGCGGTTGTCAGAAAGATGAGGTACGTTGTTGGGCTTCAGCCCTCTTAGTCGAAGGGTTGTGTGGGCTGCCAGTCATACCTCATCTTTTTGAGAAAGGCTATATAGGGCTTGCTGAAAAATCAATCACATATTGCGTGGCATAGGTTTAGATGGCGCGAGGGAGAAAAAAGTGCAAGATAAACAGGTAATATAGATCA
>NZ_JAEQCX010000029.1:0-73176 GCF_020738035.1 Microcoleus sp. PH2017_28_MFU_U_A | reverse complement strand
GGATTATGGTAATTTATTTGCTTTCTATTATGCCATCAACTTAGTCAGACAGACAATTGTCTGAGTATTTATACTGATTGCAAAAGTGGGATGCTCCCCTTCAAACTTTTCAATCAGCGTTATCAAAAGCTCCAGAAATAGCTCTTCCTCCAGCGATCGCATAGGGCCGTGTTCCAGTTCGCAAGCAAGAGCGATCGCGGCATCATTTTCTGCTTCATTTGCGATCGGTTTTGGTTGATACCGAACAAGTAAATCTGTATAAGATTTTGCATCAAAAGTACGGATCATTTTTCCACTCATCCTTACTTAGATTTGCATAGGTAGCGATCGCTCTTTCTATTTAAGCTACAGTAAAAGCTATATTTTCTAGCACTACATTAGGTACATTTCCACTACCTAAAACCTGTTTAGCATCTAAAACTTCTATCCCTACCAATAACTCATTTTCCCCAATATTTAAAGCAATTTCGTCAGTTAACTGTAAAGTTCGGCACTCATGCTTACCTTCTACAAGTCTAATGTATAGAGCGTCAATTTCGGAATCATAACTAATCTTCATAAAGTTTTACCTCTTATTCTTCAGTCCGCGAAGGCGGACTTCGTTTGTGTAGAAGCGGTTTCAACCGCCGAGTGATAAAGATAATGACTAACAACTCCCCAAAAAACTAAAGCTCCTTTCCGTTGTTGCGGGAAAAGAGCTTTAATTTATTATTAACCTGGCACCGAGCTATTTTACCGGGCAGTGACCCGCCGAGTATCTTCGCCATAGCAACGTTTAACAACCGAGTTCGGGATGGATCGGAGTGGTTCCATTACATCATAAGCACCAGGAAAGCTTTGAAAACTTTGAATCCTGTGTCTGCGTTAAATTTGATGTTTTGCATCTCTTTCGCTCGACATCCATTACATTACCAAACTCCCCTAAGTTTGTCAACCCCTTTTTGAAAGATTTTTTGCTGAGATGTTGCACCTTTCTCACTGAACAGGCAAGATGCCTGTTCCACAAAGACACAAAGAGTAAATTTTCTTGTGGGGTGGGCATCCTGCCCGCCCATCAGTCCTATCACAAATCCAAAAACGCAGCATCCATACCCTACTCTCTGCGAATCTTCGCATCCTTCTCAAACCACGCCACAACCTGCTTAACTGTTAATTGCTCGATCGCACTTCCAGCTTCTGTCGCAATTTGCCTCAACGGCCGCAAAGACGCAACCACCAAATTCGTAAAAAAGTTTTCAAAACTAGCATCAACTTGAATAGACTGCTGAATACTCTCATCATTCTTAATCCAATCCATCACCTGCTGGTTGGACACCTCAGTCACCGGCAAACCAGTCTCCCCAGAAATTTGCTTGAGCACCCTCAAACCGTAAATTGCCAGCCGAGTCGAAAACTTTTCCTTCGAGGACAACAGCGCCATATCAACTTCCGCGCACTCTTCCGGCTTTAAAAAATCTGCTAGGGGTTCCATAGTTATTTGTTATTTGTTATTTGTTATTTGTTATTGCTAATCTGTAACATCCGTTAAATCCGTGACATCCCTTAAATCCGCTACAAAATCCGCTGCCGAATCGACATCCGTTAAATCCGCTACAAAATCCGCTGCCGAACTTCCTTCCTCGCAATAATCAAATAACCGCAGCGATGTTCGCCATCAATAATCCAGTGAGTGCGCTCCACAGTACAATCCGGTAAAACCGCAGCAAACATTTCCAACTCATTGCCACAAACACTCGGAAAAGTTTCCGCAACATTAGAAATCGCGCAGTTGTGTTCCATCAACACAAATCGATCGCCCTTAACATCGCGATCGCCCATTTCCACAATTTCTACATCTACAGATTCTACAGGATAACACTCAGCCATGTAACCCTCAGCCCTGCGGAGTTCCACCAACTTAATCACCCGCTCTTGGAGCGAACCAGCGCCCACCAACCGGCGGTAGTCCGTAGCTTTGCGCTCCCACTGTTTTTGCAGGATAGTAATAACTTGCTCGCGGCCCACCGTTTCCGCCAGAGTATCCAAGAAAGACACTGCAAAATCGCCGTAACGATTCGGGAAGCGATCGCGCCCCAGACTGGTAAGCTCATAAATGTGCTGCGGTCGCCCCATCCCAGCCTGAACCGACCGATACTGAATCAGCCCCTCCCCCTCCAAATCCTTCAAATGACGGCGAATCGCCTGGGGGCTGACATCCAAAGACTCCGCCAACTGGAGAGCCGTCCCTTGACCCCCCTTGAGCAAAAACTGCAAGATGTCTTGTTTAGTGGAAGTCTGCTGAGTCTGCATCATCTTCACAAAAAAATATTTCTGAGACTTTGACAATATCACTATTGTTAATGTAGCTTAAAATATAGTAAAGCAACAGATTTGTTGTTTAACTTAACCGAGCAGTCCAGCAAAACTCGCTCAAGCCCAGACAGGGATTCCCCGTCTGCCATCTTTGAGAGCATTATCTAGAACACTGAACACGCAAAATAATGAGTTCTACCACAGCCCAAACCCTAGTCAACCAGCCCTACAAATACGGTTTCGTCACCGACATCGAGTCAGACACCATCCCTCGCGGCTTGAGCGAAGATGTAGTACGGCTGATTTCCTCCAAGAAAAACGAACCAGAATTCTTGCTGCAATTCCGCCTGAAAGCATACCGCAAGTGGCTGACCATGACCGAGCCGACCTGGCCTCATGTCAACTATCCCGCGATCGACTACCAACAAATTATCTACTATTCAGCGCCAAAACAAAAGCCCAAAAAACTCAACAGCTTAGATGAAGTTGACCCGACACTCCTCGAAACCTTCGAGAAACTAGGCATTCCCCTCTCCGAACAAAAGCGCCTGGGAAATGTCGCCGTCGATGCCGTTTTCGACAGCGTTTCCATCGCCACCACATTTAGAGAAAAACTAGCCAAAGACGGCGTAATATTCTGTTCCATTTCCGAAGCCGTCAAAGATTATCCCGAACTCATAGAAAAATATCTCGGCAGCGTTGTACCCGTTGGCGACAACTTTTTCGCAGCCCTCAACTCCGCCGTATTCAGCGACGGTTCCTTCGTTTACATCCCCAAAGGCGTAAAATGCCCGATGGAATTATCCACCTATTTTCGCATCAACAACGGAGATTCCGGCCAATTCGAGCGCACCCTAATTGTCGCAGAAGAAAACAGCTCTGTTAGTTATCTCGAAGGCTGCACCGCACCCATGTTTGACACCAACCAACTACACGCCGCCGTCGTCGAATTGGTAACAATGGACAATGCCGACATCAAATATTCCACAGTGCAAAACTGGTACGCCGGCGATGCTAATGGGAAAGGCGGCATTTACAACTTTGTGACAAAGCGCGGTTTGTGTCAAGGAGTCAATTCCAAGATTTCTTGGACACAAGTAGAAACCGGTTCCGCGATTACTTGGAAATATCCCAGTTGCGTGTTAGTTGGTGACAACTCGGTGGGCGAATTCTACTCGGTAGCCCTGACAAACAACAAGCAGCAAGCTGATACCGGCACCAAAATGATCCACGTCGGCAAAAACACTCGCAGCACGATTATTTCCAAGGGAATTTCGGCGGGGAATTCTTCTAACAGTTATCGCGGCTTAGTGAAAATGGGGCCGAGTGCGAAAGGCGCTCGCAATTATTCCCAGTGCGACTCGATGCTGATTGGCGATAACGCTCAAGCGAATACTTTCCCTTATATTCAAGTGCAGAACCATACTGCTAAAGTGGAACATGAAGCCTCGACTTCTAAGATTGGGGAAGAGCAATTGTTCTTCTTCGCGCAGCGGGGAATTTCCGCAGAAAATGCCATTTCGATGATGATTAGCGGTTTCTGCAAAGACGTTTTCAATCAGTTACCGATGGAATTTGCGGCGGAAGCTGATAAGCTGTTGAGCCTGAAACTCGAAGGAAGTGTCGGGTAGAACTCACATCTTGCACTATTATCAAAAAACCTGTAGGGGCGGGTTCACCAAAAACCTTAAACGGTGCAAACAGGTTAAATAAACCCGCCCCCACCCACTGTAAACTGCATTGAGGCCAAGGAAAAAAAGAGATGATTGTTGAAAATAGTCCAGTAATTCTATCCGTCCGCAATTTAACTGCGAATGTTGAAGATACCCAAATCCTGAAGGGTTTGAACCTAGAAATTAAATCCGGCGAAATTCACGCCATCATGGGCCCGAACGGTTCAGGGAAAAGCACATTATCCAAAATATTAGCCGGCCATCCCGCTTATACAGTAACAGGTGGAGAAGTGACATTTTTAGGGCAGAATCTACTGGAATTACCGCCAGAAGAACGCTCTCTGGCTGGTGTGTTTCTAGCATTCCAATATCCTTTAGAAATTCCGGGCGTTAGTAATGTCGATTTCTTGCGTGTGGCTTACAATGCTCATCGCAAACATCGCGGTTTGGAAGAGTTGGATGCTTTTGATTTCCAAGATTTAATCGAGGATAAGCTGGATGTTGTCAAGATGAATCCGGCTTTCTTGAGCCGCAGCGTAAATGAAGGTTTTTCCGGTGGTGAGAAAAAGCGGAATGAGATTTTGCAAATGGCGCTGTTGGAACCGAAGTTAGCTATTTTGGATGAGACTGATTCTGGTTTGGATATCGATGCTCTCAAAATTGTTGCCGGTGGTGTGAATCAGTTGTCAACTGCTGAAAATTCTATGTTGGTGATTACTCACTATCAGCGGTTGTTGAATTACATTATCCCTGATTTCATTCACGTCATGGAAGCTGGTAGAATTATCTTAACTGGCCCGAAAGAGTTGGCGCTGGAATTGGAAGAGCGCGGTTATGACTGGGTTGTGGAAGAGGAAGCAGCAGGAGTTGGCGCGCGATGATAAATACTCAGGTTGCTACTAGGGAAATGTTTTTGGCTGATTTGGTTAATCAGTGCGGTAAGTTGGAGGTTGCTAATAGCGAAAGTTCGGCTTACGGGTTGCAGGATTTGCGGGATGCGGCGACTGAATATGTGCTGGCTGCGAGTTTTCCGACGGTGAGGGATGAGGAATGGCGCTTTACTGATTTGTCGCCGGTTTTGCAAGTTCCTTTTCATGTACCGCAGAGCAATCAGTCAAATGTTAAGCTGACTGATATTATTATGCCTGTGAAAAATCGGGATGATTTACCATTAAGATTGGTATTTGTTAACGGTTTTTATGCGCCGGATTTGTCAACGGGGAATTTGCCGGACTTTTATGTAGGTAATCTATCCAATGTACCGGAAAAATATCGATCGCGCATCACCGATGTTTTGAGCAAGCACAAACAGCAAACTGAAGTGTTCACAGCCTTGAATACTGCGGGTTTGGTGGATGCTGCGGTGGTGTTCGTACCGGCTAATATGTCGATCGACCTTCCGATTCATTTGCTGTTCCTGACTGCACCAGGTGCATCTGGGACGATGTGTCAGCCGCACTGCTTAATCATAGCTGAGGCTGGCAGCAACATCACTGTTGTTGAGGATTACGCAACTATCGGCAATGTACCCGCTTTTACGAATGCTGTCACGGATGTTGTTGTCGGTGAAAACGCCACGGTGAATCATGTTCGGCTTCAGCGCGAAGGTTTGGATGTGGTGCATATTGGCAAAAGTGCGATCGAGCAAGCGCGCAATAGTCGTTATACTTGTCATGCTATCAGTTTGGGCGGCAAAATATCGCGGCACAATTTAGAAGTATTTCAGCGCGGCGAAGGCACCGAAACAACTTTAAACGGCTTAACCGTAGCCTTTGGCGAACAGTTGGCGGACACTCACAGTTTAATCGATTTCAATCATCCCCACGGCACAAGTCGGCAATTGCACAAGTGCATTGTCGGTAACAAAGCCCGCGCCGTATTTAACGGCAAAGTTTTTGTTCGCAAAGCCGCACAATTGACAGACGCCGGACAATTGAGCCGGAATTTGTTATTGTCGCCGAGAGCACGTGTCGATACCAAACCGCAGTTAGAAATTGTGGCGGATAACGTTAAATGTTCCCACGGTGCAACTGTCAGCCAGTTGGAAGATGATGAACTTTTCTACTTGCAAAGCCGCGGCTTAGATTTAGAAAGAAGTCGCTATTTGCTGATTGATGCTTTTGCGGCGGAAATGCTCAATCAATTGCCGATTGTTGGAGTGGCAAAAATGCTTTCTACCTGCATGGCTATCCAAGAATAACTGATTGGTTAGCATACAAATTAGGACACAGCAATGCTGTGTCCCTACCCATAAATATTGTACAATTTTCAACAAATCTGTAAGGGCGGGTTCACCAATCACATTTACTTCCCACAAACAATCTATATAAACCCGCCCCACCACCACAGACAATCTAGATAAACATAGATTTTTATTTAAATCAAAAATTGTGGTTGTCAATTTTTGATTTATTCAACTAAATGTAATCCCCGTCTGTTTTACCAGAAAGAATTGGTTTCAAGCCTCTCTCCCTTGTAGGAATAAACTAAAATCAGACTATTCATTGCTCCTATCTTTTTCCTTCTAGCCCAAGTGCTGTCAACTGTCAACTGTCAACTGTCAACTGTCAACTGTCAACTGAATGAAGGCGGGTATATGTGAAAAGATGAATTATCTTTTGAACACAAGTGAAGCTTTTTATTCACCGCATAAACGAACCGACAACACCGTTCAAATCTTCAGCCAAAGGATTTCCCAAGGCCTTAAATTTCCACTCGCCACCTTCTCGATAAACTTCTCCCATCAACATATTTAATTTGCCTTCATAGGAAGGATCGCTTGACAAGCGATAGCGAGCAATTTCTTTTCCGGCTGCATCTACAGCCCTCACAAAAGCATTTTCTACCATGCCAAAATGCTGTTGTCTGTCTTTTCCATTGTAAATATTTACGCCCAAGATAATTTTGTGATATTCTGCTGGTAAAGAGCTTAGTTTCACAAATATTTGTTCGTCATCTCCGTCTCCGGCTCCCGTGAGATTGTCGCCGGAATGAACAACTGTTTTATCCTTCGACTCTAAATGAGAGTAATAAATTACATCTTCTTTGTAATTTTTTAATTTGCCATTTTCTCCCAGCAGCAAAGCGTAGGCATCTAAGTCAAAATTTGCACCGCTGCTTCTACCGAAAAGACCTGTTTTAGCTTGCGCTACATCCCAGCCCAAAGCTAATGTTAATCGGGATAAGTCGAATTCACTTTTGCTGAGTACGATCGATTGTCCTTTTGTCAAGTTAATAGCCATATCTTTGTAATTGTGTAAGGTTTATCGTGCAATACAGTTCTGATCAGATTTAGGTTGAAACCGCGCCTATACAAACAAAGCTCGATATCAGCGGGTTGAAGAACGGGCGATTGAAATTACCTGACTTTCTTCAGTCCGCCTCTGGGGACTTTGTTTTTTTAGACGAGGTTTCAATCCTACGTCTTCTCTATTTCCTTCTGATCAGGCGTACTTATCTACAAAGCTTTGCAAGCCGGAATTATAGCCTTGTCCGACAGCTTGGAACCTCCACTCGCCATCTTTCTTGTAAAGTCTGCCA
The DNA here is from genome assembly GCF_020738035.1 of Microcoleus sp. PH2017_28_MFU_U_A. Lineage (NCBI taxonomy): Bacteria > Bacillati > Cyanobacteriota > Cyanophyceae > Oscillatoriales > Microcoleaceae > Microcoleus > Microcoleus sp. PH2017_28_MFU_U_A. The sequence goes on along the minus strand of NZ_JAEQCX010000029.1, from coordinate 65,671 downwards.
AACTCCACCGCAGTCTCCCGAGAAAAATCCTCGTCCAAATCGTATTTCGTTACTTCTGTATTAGTAGTGGTGTCGTAAATCCTGATAAAAGCATTCCGCACTTGACCAAAATTTTGTCTTCTCGATTCCGCTTCGTGGATTGTCACGACAAACACAATCTCTTCTACCGCTGGATCGACTTTGGTTAAATCAACTGTAACGGTTTCATCGTCGCCAACTCCTTCTCCGGTTCTGCTATCTCCCAGATGTTTTACAGAAGAATCCGGCGACTCGTTGTTATTGTAGAAAACAAAGTATTTTTCGCTAGGAATTTTACCAGCAGCGCCCAGCATAAACACGGAAGCGTCTAAGTCAAATGCCCCTCCGGTGTCTGTAGCGTTGATATCCCATCCCAAACCGATCCCGGCATTTTTCAGCCCCGGTGCTTCTTTAGAAAGATTGATTCTTCCGCCTTTTTCCAAGTTAATTGACATTTGCTCTCCTGTTCGCGACATCACTGATGTTATTTAACAATTATACGACAAATTTTAAATGTCAAGGATCATATGTCTTCTCTTTAAACGATTGATTTAGGAGCGCGCATTCGGCACATAGCGATGTCAACTCACTGATTCATCTTGTAAATGTGCCAAAATCCGATCGACCGTTTCTGAAACCGTTAGATGGGTTGAATCCAGCCAATAACCGAGATGAGGGGTTTCGGTGCGGAGGATGCGATCGAATTCATAAACCATGGTTTCGTTGGCATATCCGGTCTTCGATCGTGCTGCATCCCTTGCCGCTACAACCTCTGCCGAGGGACACAGAACGATCGCACACAACGGCACATCATGAAACGAGGCAACTATCTCAGCAAGTGCCGAACCAATGATAATGTCTTGATAGACAACGGTAAAGCCAGCCTGGAGATATTGTCGCGCTGCCATTGCTGCCAGGTGATAGCGCAATTGAAGTTGCTGATATGCCTCTGCTGACAAATTTAACGTCATTTGGGCCTGCCCATTCACGATCGCGCGACGAAAGATATCCCCGCGCAGGTGAACGCTTTTGGGCAACCTTTCGGCAAGTGATTGGGCAACTGTTGATTTTCCAGCAGCCATATTTCCGGTAATTAAAATAATTTGTGGCTGATGATTTTCAGGTTGTTGATTGCTGTTCATAATGTTAAAAATTATACCACCAACTTTTAATATCAATAACAACTATACAAGAAAATGAGTGATAAAAATATTTTAAAACGTAAACGTTTGTGAATATTGTAGATACTTGCTTGCCATTATTTATTATGAGGGATATTCTAGTTACATCGATTAGAGAGCGAGTTGATTAGGGACTTCATTGAAAAGTTATGACCAATAATACTCGAAACATACTGGCAGTTTTAGCAGGGACAGCGATCTGCTACGGAGCAATTTCAATAGCCGATATGCCGATCGCCCGCTCGGCAGTTCTCACGTATAATTTGAAGGCGCCCGGATTTGCCAGCGGTTTGGTTAAGTTTAGCAACTCTGGGATTGCAGGAATAGGCATAGAAGAAGCTACAGTTTCTGAAGGGAGATTAAATACTGTATTTGTTGCCGGATTAGCTGGACCAAGTTCGCCAGAATATCGATTGCCACGCAGAGAATATTATGATTTAGCAGGAGCAATAGCTTTATTTTTTGAAGGGGAATTTCGCGGCATAAAAGCTAGGGGTTCAGACAGATTAACCGAAGTAGTTGACATTCCAGACACAGGATTTGGAGAGTATTACACGAGATACGAGTCAGGAGCAGCCTGGTCTTTGGATACCAATGGATTATCTAATCCCGGTCGGTGGATATCTGGATTTGAGGGATATACTGAAACTTATATCTACGCTCGCACTCATTTTCTTGGTGTTGAGCGATCGCCCTATCGCTCTGGTAACACTATGTTGTATGAACTGGCAGACACGGCAGCCGAACCAGTTCCCGAACCAATGACTGTTGCGGGAACTGCTTTAGCATTGGTTGGTTTTGCGGGTTTCAAGCAAACAAAAAAGATGGCATCTTGAGGATGCAATCGCCGTACTTATGTAATCTCAAAATCTCGAATTTACTACTTTGTATAGGTTGCACGAACAGTCTGCTCACCAGTACAATGAGTAACAATCGGCTAACAGTATTGCACAGCTAAAGTAATTTAACAAATTGCTTTTGGTACTCATCCTCTGTCATCAGTTCTGTCGTGCTTTCCACCCTGTCTAAAAACACGATCCCATCTAAATGGTCGTATTCGTGCTGAAAAATCCGAGCCACAAAGTCTGTCAATTCTTGTCTGTGGAGTTTCCCGTCTCTACAAGTGTATTCAATTTCGATCGCCCTACTTCTCGGCACCAATCCCCGAATCCCCGGAATACTCAAACAGCCTTCCCAGTCTTTGGCTGTATCTGTTGATGCAGCGACAATCCGGGGATTAATCATCGCTGTCGGTTCCATGTGCGGTGCTTGGGGATACCGCAGGTTGGGGCGGGATGCGACGATGAACAGCCGATCGCACATCGCAGCTTGAGGGGCGGCAATTCCCACTCCGTGCGCGTGTTGGACGGTAGAAATTAGGTTGTCGATTAGCTGTTGAATGCGATCGTCCTTCACATTCTCGACAACTTGCGACGGTTGGCGCAGTACCGGATTTCCTAATTGTGAAATTTGCAAGATTTCTGGCATAGTTATTGGTTAGTTGTTATTTGTTATTGGTTATTTGTTATTTGTTATTTGGTTATTGTTAAATAACTACTGCCAACTGCCAACTGCCAACTGACAACTGATTATCGAACTTGTTGAACGGGCAAACTCCCCGGTTTCACACTCAAATTAACTATTTGCCCGTTGCGGTTGATTTCCATTTGCAAATTGCCGCCAACCTTCGCATTTTGCACGAAGTCCTGAACAGCTTCCGACTGAATAATCGGCTGATTATTAATCTTTTGAATCACATCTCCAGCCCGCAAACCTGCGGCGGCTGCGGGAGAATTAGGAACAACACTCACAATCGCCACACCGCGATCGACTGCAACTCGCAAATTGCTGTTAGCATTGCCGTTAATTTGCTGCTTCACCTCTGGAGTCAGCGTCGCCATTTCAATACCCAGATAAGCGTGTTCGACTTTCCCCGTCGCAATCAGTTCCTTCGCCACCTCTTGCGCCGCCTGAATCGGAATCGCAAACCCCAATCCTTGAGCACCTTGAATAATCGCCGTATTCATCCCGATCACTTCACCCGAAGCATTCAGCAGCGGGCCGCCGGAATTTCCCGGATTGATTGCAGCGTCTGTTTGAATAAAACCAATGCGCTTGTCGGGTACGCCCACCTCGGTACTCGATCGCCCTGTAGCGCTAATTATCCCCGCTGTCACCGAATTGTCCAAACCCAAAGGATTGCCGATCGCGATCGCCCATTCCCCAGACAGCAGCTTATCAGAATTGCCGATCGTCACCACAGGCACATCATTCGCCTCAATCTTCACCACAGCAACATCCGTCACCTTATCCGCCCCCAACACCCGCCCCTGATAGCTGCGGCCGTCCTTGAGAGTGACATTTACCGTATCTGCGCCCTCCACAACGTGAGCGTTAGTGAGAATCACGCCGTCAGTCCCGATCGCAAAACCCGAACCAGTACCCCGTTCGATTCCGCCCCGGCCCCCCGAATTTGGTTGTCCACCAAAAAAATCCTCCGGCGAAACCCCTCTATTTCCTGGTTTCACCTTGCGCGAAGCATCGATCCGCACCACAGCCGGCCCCACTTTTGCCACCGCAGCCACAATAAAATTCACATTAGCCGCATCCCCCGACAAGGGAACAGGCGGCAAGACTTTGCTAGCTTGAGGCTTAGTATTAGCAGGCGGCACTTCCAATCTCGGTTGCAGGGTTCTTTGTCCCCCATCCCCCGAATTTGCACGCAATTGAGAAACCGACAGCCGATCGCCCAACATGGCGGCTCCTGCTCCCGTTACCAGCAGCAATATATAAATTGCCGGTTGCTTCCAAAATTTGCCAGTAGAACTCTTCATCGCGACGTTTTAAGGCTTTCGGGCCAAATTTAAATACTTGCCTAGCAGCTCTTTGATACCTGCTATATCCGCAGAGCCACAAACAAAATTTTTGGGCGATCGGCAGACTCCCTTAAACTCTAGCATTGACCGAAAGTAATTTGGTCAGCCGATTGTAGATTTTAGCTAAGGTTAATATTTCAGACAACTTGTTGATCTACACTCATGTTTCAAATTTTTTCTCATTTTTTTTCGTCTCCCGGCTCTACTTGGGGACATAAATCGATCGGCTCTACCTCCCGTGAATCAGACACAAGCGAGGAAGAGCCTGGGAAATAAGGGCTATTTGTGTTTTTTGTTCAGGGTTTTAGGCAGTTGCCAAAATACATAGGTTTGTCTAGGTTTTCTCAGAATTTGACGAAAACCAACAATAATTGTGATAAACTGGGGAAACGCTTGATTAGTGCGGGTTGCTAAAGCTTACTGGGTATGAAAACCACAGAAAAACACTTGGCTCAAACTGATCGTCAAAAAACCAAATATTTCAAGTCCTCTGCTAATCAAGGCAGTCTCTAACTGGGAAGAGTAGGCCAACCTGAGCAAAAAGGCAAGCATATAGCACTTGCTCTAGGCAAAACATAGACCGCTAAGTTTGATTTACAGATTTCTGTAGGTTTTTAGAAGCGGCATATAAACTCCTTGGTCTGTACAAAGACCATAAAAATGGGAAATTGACGAGCGTTTTTGGTGGCAGCCAGTCGCTCTGAAAAAAACAAGCGATCGAAAGCGTCTCTAGTAACAGCTAGGGGCGCTTGTTTGCTTGTTAAGGTGAGTCTAACACTGCTTTAGCGTGTATATAATTGTTACGGAAAATATTTTGGGCAATTGTTTTACTCCACTATCAACGAGGCAGAGCCTCTAGATATGGGTTCCCAAACAGATCCCAAGCCGACACCATGTCGCTCGATCGATCGACATTCAAAATCGCCACTTCGATTAAACTGAGTTCTGTGAGAATACAAATTGAATCTCTTGAATGCCGATCGGCAAACGTAAGCAGTGGACATTACCCTCGAAAGTCTGTGGAATCAGATACTTGAACGTCTCCAGGTACAACTGAGCAGGCCTAGCTTTGAGACGTGGATCAAAACGGCCAGAGCCGAACAACTCGAAAATAACTGTTTGATCGTCAGCGCCCCCAACCCCTTTGCTCGCAATTGGTTGCAAAAATACTACGTCAAAACGATCGCCGACGCAGTTGAAGAAATTCTCGGCTATCCCGTAGAAATTTACTTGACAATTGCCGGGGGAAATGAAACAGGTGGTAGCAACGACTCCGCCATGATTTGGCCATCCCCGATCGCCGATAGCCCCGAAAGCCACTCCCTACACCCGCCGAAACCTGCCCATTTAAACCCCAAATACGTATTTTCCCGCTTTGTCGTCGGTTCCAACAACCGCATGGCCCACGCAGCAGCCCTCGCAGTAGCCGAGTCTCCGGGCCGAGAATTCAATCCCCTATTTTTGTGCGGCGGCGTTGGTTTGGGCAAAACTCATCTCATGCAGGCGATCGGTCATTATCGCTTAGAAATTGACCCCAGCGCCAAAGTTTTTTACGTTTCAACTGAAAAATTCACTAACGATTTAATCGCTGCCATTCGCAAAGATAGTATGCAAACTTTCCGCGATCACTATCGCGCAGCCGATGTTTTATTAATAGATGACATCCAATTTATCGAAGGCAAAGAATACACCCAAGAAGAATTTTTTCACACTTTTAATACATTGCACGAAGCCGGAAATCAGGTAGTTTTAGCTTCCGATCGCCCGCCGCAGCAGATTCCCCGCCTGCAAGAGCGCTTGTGTTCCAGATTTTCGATGGGATTAATTGCCGATATTCAATTGCCAGACTTGGAAACACGCATGGCAATTTTGCAGAAAAAAGCCGAGTATGAAAACATGAGGCTGCCGCGAGATGTCATAGAATACATTGCTTCTAGTTACACTTCCAACGTTCGGGAATTAGAAGGTGCTTTAATTCGAGCCGTAGCATATCTTTCTATTACCGGTTTGCCGATGACTGTGGAGAATATCACCCCGATTTTGAACCCGCAAACTGAAACCGTAGAGGCGACACCCGATGCAGTCATTGCAGTTGTGGCTGAGGTGTTTGATGTTTCTGTGGAAGACTTGAAGGGTGTTTCCCGCAGGCGAGAAATTAGCTTTGCCCGTCAAATCGGGATGTATTTAATTCGGCAGCATACCGATTTGAGTTTGCCGAAGGTTGGCGAAGTTTTCGGCGGCAAGGATCACACGACAGTGCTTTATAGTTGCGACAAAATTGCTCAGTTGCGGAATACCGATCCGACTTTAGCCCAAACTTTGCGTCAATTGAGCGATCGAATTAACGCTGTCAGCCGCAAAAGTTAAGAAGAAGAAAGAAGGAAGCCATGACAGGGATTCGGACGGGTGCATCTCAATGAGTGCAAATATATTCGTAGGGGCGAAGCATTTCGGTAGTCAATCTCTGGTTCTCACTAATAAATTGTCTACCGAAATGCTTCGCCCTTGTAATATCATGCGTGAAAAAATGTTGCAACAATAAAATTGTTGGGCGATGTGAAACGGAGGGTTGTTTCGTTCACCCAATGTGTAAGGTGCGTCGCCCCACCGATTTTCACTCTTTTTTAGAGATTGTTTAGGGCGACACACCCTACATATACTCTCAAACTGTCAACTGTCAACTGTCAACTGTCAACTGTTGAAAGCCTGCGGTAAAGACGCTAACCAATCTTCCCAGAACTTCGCTGCTTGAGCTGATAAATGTCCAGCATAACGAATTGTATCCTCTCGAAGTTTAGCGACTGTGATATCAGGCGTTGCTCCAATTTCACACGCATGACCAATGAACCACCGTTCTAATCCTTGAGCTGTGACTTCTGGATGAAACTGCAACGCCAATCCTCCTTTTTTCCATGAAAAAGCTTGGTTTTGATAAATCGCACTAGCCGCTAAATGAGTGCTATCAGTAGGCAGATCGAAGGTATCTCCATGCCAATGAAGAACGGCTGTTTTATCTCCTGCTAAGTGAGCAAGTGGTGTTTGCTGACCTGCTAGACTCAGGTTTAGAGGAGACCATCCAATCTCTTTTTGCAATCCAGGATAAACTTTCGCTCCTAAAGCACGAGCCATCAACTGTGCCCCCAAACAAATCCCTAGCGTAGGCAAATCGTTAGCAAGACGATATTCTAATAGACGTAACTCATCAATTAGAAACGGATAATCCTGCTCATCGTAAGCTCCAATTGGGCCTCCAAGAATTATCAGCAGACTTGTGTTGCGATCGATCTGAGTCAAATCATCCGATCCAGCTTCTAAATATCTGACTGTGTAGTTTTGCTGATTCAATGCTTCAACTAAACTTCCCAGATCCTCAAAGGCAATATGTCTAATGACAGTGGCGTGTTTCAAAGTAGTCACCCTTAAATCAATTCGTAATCTGCGAAAACTTGCTCAATTGTACGATCGTCCAACACTCCAGCGGCTGCAAACATTTTTAAGGTTGGATTGGCAGCTTGTCGAACAAATTTAGCAATTTGGCTGGGTACGTAAACCTCTTCTAGAATTCCTTCCGAATCCTTTGCATTAAAGCCTAAGCGCCTCAGAATACTGTATTCGAGTTGGCGATCGGGGCCCAGAAATGCCCATACCAGTTGTGGCAGTAATTGTCCCATTTCCTCTTGCTCATAGGATCCAAGGCTTTGCCAAAGGATGGGGAACAAGCCACGAAAATAAACGCTGTGCAACGCTTCGTCAGCCGCATGATCGCCGATAACCGCACGGACAATAGGAGAGACTTGAGGATCGTGGGGAACATTGTTAAGAACCTTTGTCACCAGAGTTTCTGAGATTGTGACAAAAAACAGTTGAATGAGATGGGGCGACAGCCGAGTTTGATGTTCAGCAATAATTTTCTCAATGATGCGATCGAAGTGTGGACGACCAATAACCGATCGATCGAGTCCGAATGCCTCCTCCACCTGAGTTGAAAATAATTCAACAAAGAGAGCGTGTCCTCCTTCATCGCAATAAATTCGCAGAGCATCATTGCGCTGAAGCGTGCTTAAAAAAATGGGTGCATTTCCTTGAGCCAGACTGCTGCAAACAGGATTGACATGACTCAATTCCAACAAAGTTGTGAATTGTAAATGAGCAAGGAGTCGATAAGCTAGAACCGTTACCCGATGAGTTGAATCTGACGCAATGGCAGGATGATCGGCTAACGGGACGAGATCTGGAGAAAAGGGTGAACCTTCAATGTTACCTTCCCGAAGAGGTTTGTTCCGTATCCAACTTGATTCATTCCATCGGCCCAAAGGGCTTTTGTAGTTTTCCTGAAAGATAGATGCACCTAGCTTGTTCACTGTCATCATGAAAAAGTTCCTTGACATTAAGGGAAACAACGTTACAGGCAATAAATATTTACAATTCCTAATCAACTCCGTTTCATTAGTAACAAACATTTACTACTATATATGATGTGGCGTCATTGGAGCTAACTAATGCTCCAATTAAAGATATTTTGAGTGTACCATTGCTGGAATATTTCGTCTTGTATGATTTCTAACGAAAAAGGATACTAAAAATCTAGCGATACCAATCCTAGTATCAACACAATGCCCAAATATATGGTGCTTTGTATGGGCAAACCCTCTAGTGGTTACTATCCATAGGATGCTTACCCTTAGTCCTAAAAGTTTCGTTGAAAGTTCGAGAACGAGACTCGATCGCTACGTATAGCCTTTCTCAAAAAGATGAGGTATAACTGACAGCTTACATAACCGTTTAAACCAAGAGGGCCCAAGCCCAACAACGTCCGCGAATCTTTCTGATAACCGCTGTATTTACGAGAGTTGTTTCCAGAGTGGAGTTGGCAACTCCCTGGTGGTGGTATGCAGTTTTGGATTAAGCTTCCACCTAATCAGCCCGCAGACGAGATTGTGGATCTCGCAGCAGAACGAGGAGTGGGTTTGTGGTCAGGGGCAGCTTACTTTGAGCCTGATGCAAAAGAGGCAAATTGTTATTTGGTGCTTGGATATGGCGCAGTTACAGAATCTGATATTCATCAAGCATTCAATATACTTAAGGGTTTGAGGCTTTGACGGTAAACAATGATGTCCTCACTAGAATTAGCTGGATGCTTAAGTAGGGAGGCGACTTTTTTGTTAAACGGATTCTATGATATCGAGGTTTGGCGACTGTAATATCAGGCGTTGCTTCAATTTCAAATATATCTCGGCTGAATAAGCTGTTTCGCGTCTAAATTGTATTTTTCGGGCGGGCTTTCTGGCCCACCCCACAGAACTTTTTTTAAACTTGACTATACAATTTAAATGCACTTCAGCTTGTCTTGCTCGAATGTAACGATCGCCAATTGTAGGAAAACGGTACACCGTCGTGTCCTGACTGTGGGTAATCTCAAATCCGGTGGCATCGGATTTGAGATTAGCTGTGGAAAAACCTGTGGACAAATCACCGTAAGTTTGTGGAAAATATCACGGATGCTTTTAACCTGGACATTCTTCGATATCATCGACACCCTAAAGATCCTTAACTCTCTGGCTGAAAAAAGTTTTTGAGGATCGAGGGGCGGGCGATCGACTTTTTCCAGCTTTTCCACAAGTTTTCCACAGGCAAAAAGCAACTACAAGCCTTTTCAGACAAGCATTTAATTTTGTTTTCCACAGTTTACACAGAGCGAACCCCAGAAAAATAATTCAACAAATTAAAAATGAATCTGGTGCTGTGTGCACACCTACACACAGAAAAACCGAGCCACCGACTTTCTGTGATACGATTTGTTTCTATCTCAAATCCGGTTAATTAACCTTCATCTCATGAAATTGGTTTGCACCCAAAGTGACCTCAACGCCAACCTCTCGTTGGTAAGTCGGGCCGTTCCCTCCCGCCCGACACATCCCGTACTAGCCAACGTGCTCTTAGTAGCGGATGAGGAAAATCAGCGGGTTAGCTTAACAGCTTTCGATCTCAGTTTGGGTATTCGCACCAGCTTTGCAGCAGAAGTGACTGGCGGCGGTAGTTTTACCATACCCGCGAAATTGCTCAACGATATAGTTTCCAGACTCCCAAATGGAGAGATTACTTTAGAAGACGAAGCCGGAGATACCGTCGCTTGTCTCACTTGCAGTTCTGGCAGCTATCAAGTCAGAGGCATGGGCCCCGAAGAATTCCCAGAATTGCCGGCAATCGAAGCAGGAACAATCCTGAAATTGCCGCCCGAAGCCTTGATAGAAGGACTCAAAGGAACTTTATTTGCTACTAGCCCCGACGAAGCAAAACAGGTACTGGCAGGCGTGCATTTAAAGGTACTGAAAGATTGCCTAGAATTTGCAGCTACAGACGGCCACAGATTGGCAGTAGTTCAAACTGCCAACGAAAAAGCAGAAGGTGAAGAAACCGAAGAAGAATTTGAGGTGACTGTACCCGCTAAAGCATTGCGGGAAGTAGAAAGAATGCTGGTGATGCGACAGTGGACTGAACCAGTCACCCTACATTTTGAACACGGTCAAGTAGTGTTTGAATGGGCCGAGCAGCGCCTGACAACCCGCACCTTGGAAGGGCAATATCCCGCCTACCGACAGTTGATTCCGCCCTCTTTTGAGCGGCAAATTACTCTTGAGCGGCGATCGCTCTTAGCCGCAGTCGAAAGAATTGCTGTGTTTGCAGATCAAAAAAATAATATCCTCAAATGTAGCATCGACGAGGAAAATCAGGAAATTACTTTGTCAGTAGACGCCAAAGATGTCGGCTGCGGTAAAGAGTCAATGGCGGCACAGATTTCGGGAGAAAGCATAGATATTGCTTTCAACGTGAAATACTTAGTTGACATTTTGAAAACGGCTCAATCTCCCGAAATTCAACTGCAATTAAACGGTGCTCTTGCCCCTGTAATTTTTCAGCCTTTGGGCGGAGTCAATGCCACATTCTTAGTAATGCCTGTTCAGCTTCGACCTTAATTGCTGGAAGAAGATAGGATCCGGCGGTTGGAAACCGCGTCTACACAAACGATGTCCGCCTCCGCGGACTGAAGAATAAAACGTAATTTTAACAACTCGTTCTTCAACCCGCGGAGGCGGGTTTTGGTTGTATAGACGCGGTTTCAACCGCCGGGTATTCTTCATCCTCAACTGCCTTCAAATTAATGGCAACAATATCTCAAATTCCGTACCAGTACCGGGCGTTGAATGCAAGTTCAACTTACCTTTATGCTTCTCCGTAACAATTTGATGAGTAATTGCCAAACCCAAACCAGTACCTTTCCCCGCTGGTTTAGTAGTGAAAAATGTCTCAAAAATCCGCCGCTGAATTTCGGGCGCAATTCCCGGCCCGTTATCGGCAATTCTGATTGCTATCCAAGCATTATTGGGATTTTTCCCCGCTGCTTCTGGGCTGAAGTCCCCATTTTGGCTGGCGGACGATCGCAATTTTGCATTTTGTCGTAGCTTGCGGGGCGGGACGCCATCGCCCAAAACATAATTTTGCATTAATTCTGAACTTACGCAGTCTCCGTCAGCACTGTTTATTACCTCAGTTTGAATAGTAATCGCAGGTACAAAACCTTTGGTTCCTTTTAGCTCTTCCAAGGCGTCCATCGCATTGCTGACAATATTCATAAATACCTGGCTTAACTGACCAGAATAACACTTCACCAAAGGCAAATTTCCATAGCTTTTAACTACTTTAAACCCGTACTTGAGACGGTTTTTCATAATTAGTAGCGTACTGTCAATACACTCGTGGATATTAGATTCTTTCAAGTGGGTTTCGTCCATGTGAGAGAAGGTGTGCAGGCTGGTGACAAGTTCCGTCAGTCTCTCGGATGAAACCTTCATACTTTTGAGAATTTCCGCCCAATCTTCTTGTAAGAAATCAAATTCTATGTCTTCTTTGAGTTCGTCAATTTGTGCGCTAGGGCCGACAATTTGTTCGTAAGCAGTCAGCAATTGCAAGATGTCTTTTGAGTAGTTTGACAAAAATCCGAGATTTCCGCTGATGCAGGTGACGGGGTTTCTAATTTCGTGGGCAACTCCAGCAACCATCTGCCCCAAACTGGCTAGTTTTTCGGTTTGAATTAGTTGAGATTGAGTTTGCTGTCTCAGTAATTTTGTTGCTAGTTCGTGAATATTAGATTGGGCTACTAGCAGTTCGTGTACGTCTACCAAACTATAATTTTGAGGCGACACTTGAACGACAATTGGTTCATAAAGCAGTTCTTTCGATCGCAGCAGCGACTTCCGGGCTGCATCCACGATTAAAGTATTGCTGGGGAAAATTAAAGTCTCAGTTTGGGCAAAGCGGTACAAAGCCCTCACAGGTCGCTTTAAAAATAATTCTCGCCCAAAAGGACGGCTGAGAAATTCTAAAAATCTCCGCCGGGAAATCATCCCCGCAAATTCACCTCGATCGGTTAAAATGACTCCCGGTAACAGCGGATTGGCTTCTAACATCTGGGAAATTTGCATTCCCAAATCCGTAGCTTCTACGTTAAAAGCGTAAAGCGACAATTCCACGAGAGTAGAATCTAAAGAAAGTTCTCCTAAGTCAGCCTGGGAGAGTGGTTGGACTGGTCTTTCTATGCAGGAGGTATTTAACATAAATTCATCAGCACGCTTTTTTGGGGTTATATTTGCCAACAGATATTTAGCCACCAAAGCTCAGTCGATGAGTAGCTGAGTGCTTTGGCCGACATTCTCCTGGGAAACGGAATTTTAAATTACACAAAAAACTTACGGTGGTAAATGAGATTTTACCACTTCCAGTATTAGGCAAGTTCGAGTATGACCGAGATAGATGCGCCCTGGCAATTATGCCTGACTTTATTTTATATTGGCTTGAGGGGTATTAACGCTTTGTTCGAGTATTTAACTCTTAATTAACCTTGAGTTATAGTCTTAACCTATTGTTAACAATAACCTGAGAGGGCTGAAAAATAATTAATTAAATATGGGAACATAGAGATTGTAGGCGAGCATCTGTAGGGAAACGGCACTGCCGTGTCCTTACCAGAATCTGGAAATTCTAATGATTGCTATAAGATTGAGGACGATCGCAAAAAAGTTTTAACTGAATCTTAACTTAGCGCTGTGAAGAAGGTATGATCTACAGGGGCTCAGCCAAATACGTGTAACGAGATAGCAATTTACCAGTAGGCGATCGATGCAACCAGTCCTAACGAATCAGTTAAACAATGCTTTTACCCTGTTTCTCAGCTTGTTAGTAGAAGCAATACCTTTTCTGCTGCTGGGAGTTTTATTCTCAGGTTTGCTGCTGGGTTTTGTAGACGAACGCAAACTCGTATCCCGCATCCCGCGAAACCCGCTGCTGGCGGCTTTGATGGGTAGTTCGATCGGCTTTTTGTTTCCGGTGTGCGAGTGCGGTAACGTCCCCGTAGCCCGCAGGTTGCTAATGCAGGGAGTTCCCGCACCAGCCGCGATCGGCTTTTTACTCGCGGCCCCCACCATCAATCCCGTGGTAATTTGGGCGACTTGGACGGCATTTCGCGATCAGCCCGAAATTGTAGTTTTGCGGGTAGTCTTTTCTCTCTTGATAGCCACAATTATCGGCTGGGTGTTCAGCGTCCAAACAGACTTGCGGCCTCTGTTACACCCTTCTGTAGCCCGGGCGATTCCTCTCCCAAAACCAGAGTTGTCCGAAACAGAACTCGCCCCAGCCGACACTCCGCTACTGTTGCAGTCGGGAACTTTTATGCTAGGTCAGGGCGGTGCAGTGCCGATCGAATCTTTGCTACAAGACCAGCGACAGCCCTTAAAAACAGGCAAAACTGACAAAACCTCGAAACGTTCCTCGATGTTCCACCGCGTTTCTAAAGAGCGTCTGCGCCTGCTTTTAGATACTATGGTACAGGAGTTGCGGGAATTGGGAGGAGTGTTGGTTGTCGGAAGTGCGATCGCCGCCATCATTCAAGTTGGCGCACCCCGCGAACTAATTCTCAACCTCGGCCAAGGCCCTGTTTCTTCGATTCTGGCGATGCTGCTATTAGGGGCAGTCGTATCGATTTGTTCTACAGTAGATGCTTTTTTTGCCCTTTCTTTTGCTTCCACATTTACCAGCGGTTCGCTGTTAGCATTTCTCATTTTCGGCCCGATGATTGACCTCAAAGGCATCGGTTTAATGCTATCTATTTTTAAAGGTCGCTCTGTAATTTACTTAATGGTCTTGGCAGCTCAGTTAACATTTTTAATGACCCTCGCTGTCAATTTGTATCTAGGTTAATAAATGAGCCTAGACGGAAAAATAACTAGAGATTCCCAATGACCAATAAACAATGACCAATAACCAATGACTAATGACCAATGACTAATGACCAATGACTAATGACTAATGACCAATGACTAATGACTCTTAAAAAATGAATTTCAAGAAAATTAGCCCCTGGCTGGACGCCCTAGCTATCTTAGCGTGGGGAATATTACTCCTCAAATATTGGATCACCGGGAAATTAAGCATTCTCATTCACCCGAATTACTTTGGGTTGACTGTAGCGGGAGGAATCGGCTTAATGATTATTGGCGGGTTAAAAACTTGGGAACTCTTAAAGGTCGATCGCGCCAAAAAGCAATCCCGGACATCGCCAGCAAATAAATCTCTCAGAAGTACAGAAGTTGAACACATTACTTTATTTCCCCCCAGTATCGGCAGCACCTTAATGTTGAGCGTCGCATTGATCGGTTTAGCGGTAACGCCACGCACATTTACCAGCCAGACAGCACTCGAACGAGGCCTCACCGAATCCCTGCCCATCACCAGACTGCAACCCCAAGAATTTCGCAATACTACAAAACCCGAAAGGCGATCGCTCATCGAATGGGTGCGGCTGTTAAATTTCAATCCCGAACCTGATACATATAGAGGTCAAAAAGTCAAGGTTCAAGGATTTGTGATTCACCCGCCCAACGTAGCAGAACAATATATGTGGATCGGGCGTTTTATCATTACCTGCTGCGCGGCGGACGCCTATCCGATCGGGTTGCCGGTCAAATTAGCGATCGGTCAAAGTCGCACCGCCTTCGCCCCAGACAGTTGGCTAGAAATAGAAGGAGAGACGATCGTAGAAGAACTGCAAGGCAAGCGCAAATTAATTATTCAAGCATCCTCCCTCCGATCGATTCCCGAGCCTAAAAACCCTTATGATTATTAGACAGCCAGCAAGTTGGAGATTAAATTTTACCTTGGCGATCGCGAGATGGGCATCCCGCCAGTGGGCAACTTTAATCTCGCGACTTGAAATCTGTTGTATTTGAGATTGTGGCATGGGCCAGAAGAGCCCGTCCTCCGTAGGACAATTAACATCAAGTAAAGTCAGCTATAAAAGTAGCAGCAACATCCTGTAGCAGTTGCCAACAGGAAATTCAGCAACTAGACTCGTAATTAGAAAATAAGTTCTCCCTATATGTCATCTGAATATGTCATCTGAAAAAAAATTAGCGCTTAAAGGTGCTTTCTGGACGATCGCCAGCTATGGAAGCAGTCAAATTATCCGATTCGGCAGCAACCTAATCCTGACGCGCCTGCTGTTACCAGAACTATTTGGTCTAATGGGTCTAGCCTACGTTTTTATCACAGGTGTCCACCTATTTACAGACATAGGTCTTGGCCCAAGTATCATCCAAAACAAGCGTGGAGAAGAACCAGAATTTCTCAACACCGCTTGGACAATGCAAGTTATTCGCAGTGTTTTTATTTGGTTTTGTTTAATTTTAATCACCTGGCCAGTCGCTACTTTTTATGGAGAACCCCGTCTCCTGTGGTTGATTCCGGTCATAAGTCTAACTACTCTCATAGGAGGATTTAAATCTACTTCCGTATCCATTCTCGAACGCAAAATGACAGTTAAGAACGTAGTAATGTTTGAATTGGCCATACAGGTCATTTCTACTACAGTCATGATTGTTTGGGCATGGTTCGATCGCAGTATCTGGGCTATCCTCGCAGGGGGTTTCGTAGGCTCTGTAGTGGAATTAGTATGGAGCCATTTTTTGATTCGCGGTCATAAAAACCGCTTTGCTTGGGAGCGAGAGGCAGTTAAAGAAATATTTTCGTATGGAAAATGGATATTTTTGTCTACAATTTTATATTTTCTGTGTTCTCAAGCCGATCGCCTAGTTCTCGGAAAAATATTTAGTTTAACAATGTTGGGCATTTACGGCATTGCTTTTACCCTCGGCGATATGCCCCGTCAAGTAATGATCGCCCTCGCAGGTAGGGTAATTTTTCCCTCGATTTCGATGCTAGCAGACTTACCTCGCGAGGAATTGCGCGCCAAAATTCTCAAAAACCGCAACTTGATTCTGATCCCTTTAGCCCTAGGCTTAGCAATTTTTGTGAGCTTTGGAGATCAGATAATTTTAACACTGTACAGGAAAGAGTATATGGCAGCATCTTGGATGATGCCAATCTTGGCTTTAGGTATTTGGCACACGACTATCCACAATTTGATGGGTTCTTGTTTGTTAGCTATCGGAAAATCTCAGTACGCAGCTATGGGCAATCTGGCAACTTTCTTGAGTATCGCTATCGGCATCCCAGTAGGATATCATTTTATGGGTAATTTAGGTGCTGTGATTGCTGTAGCTGTCGGTGACATTCCTACTTATTTAGTAGTTACCTACGGTCTTAGGAAAGAAGGGCTAACTTGTTTTTGGGAGGACATGAAGTTGACAGCAATGTTTTTAGGGACACTAGCAATCATACTTTTGGTGAGAAAGTCTCTGGGTGGCGGACTACCTATCGATAAAATATCACCCGAGGATCTGGTACGAACTCATGACATATTTAAATATAGGTAGATTTTTCATAGGTCTATTTTATTCAGTCCAAGACACACCACAACTTTCAAAAATGAGTTTTTTCTAACCAAAAAGAAGTAGCAGCCATTACTGTTGGTGAAAAAAATAGCTTTCTAAGAGTTGGAAGCGCGTCCTGGCCTGAATGAAATAGAAAAAATGGGCGGTTAATTTTACAGCAGGAAAAGGAGAGAAACATTTGTGAGTATTTTTAACAAAAAAATTAATCCTTCATCCTTCGCTATTGGGCAATTCAAACAGCCGATCGACCAGGTAGCGATTTTCCTCATCCTACTGCTGAGCGTCTTAATGGGACTGCTGCTGCTGAGTGGCGATCGCACAGCGCCCAGAGTGCGAGATTTTACTTGGGAGAACAAACAAATCGGCGCCGCAGATACCGGCTTTATTCTCAACTTCTTTCGGCCGATGAACCACTCCACCGTCGAGGAAAACTTAAAACTAGAACCGCCCCTCCCAGGTAAATTCAGTTGGGCCGGCAGGCGCATGGCCTACACCCTCAAAGATCCAGCACCCTACGGTGTTACCTACACCTTAAAACTCGCCGGCGCCACCGACAAGTATTTTGGAGAAAACAACCAAAACAAAGGAACGCCAATTCAACCGTTTAGCAGTTCCTTCCGCAGCCGCGATCGAGCTTTTGTTTACATCGGCGTTCAAGGCGAAACAGAAAGCAGATTAATGCTAGTCAATCTCAGCAGCAGCAACTCGAAACCGATACCGCTGACTCCCAAAGATTTAGTTGTCACCGATTTTAAACCGTATCCCGAGGGCGATCGAATTTTATTCTCAGCCACAGATCGATCGATCGCCCGCACAGGCGGCACCCTAAATCAAGAACTATTTACAGTCACCACCGGCCTCAATCCACAATCCCCCGGATCCCAAGCCCAACCAGCACAACCAGCAGGTAGAATCGACAAACTCTTAGACTCCAAAGACTACCAAAACCTCAAATTCGACCTCTCAGCCGACGGAAAAATCATCATTATCCAGCGCGTCAACCGCCGCAATCCCGGCGATTTCAGTCCTTGGATTTTGGAAGAAAAAGTCGCGCCCAAACCCTTGGAGAACCAACAAGGCGGAGATTTTATGATTCGCCCCGACAGCAAATCGATGGTAATATCTCAAAAACAAGGATTAGCGATCGTCCCCCTCAAACCAGAAGCAGATCCAGTAGAATTTTTGCCGAAATACGAACAAGTATTGGGGATGGCCCGCGACAACTCCGCCGCCGCCTACGTTAAATACAACAGCGACTACACTCGATCGCTCTTTATTTTAGACAACCAAGGCGCAGAACAAGAAATACTGCGGATTCCCGGTAGCATCATCGCCGTTTATTTCGATCCGCGCAAAGACAAAGACAACCAATTCCAGCGTCTCTACTGCTTGCTAGCCGAACGCCTCAAAACCGCAAGCTACAAAGAACAGCCTTTCATCGCCGCCATCGACCTCAAAAAAGAGGGCACTCGTTTGGTAGGAACCATCAAACCGCTGCTGGTTTTGCCAAACCAACTAGATACCCAAATCAGTTTATCTCCCGACGGGCTGGCATTAATTTTCGACCAATCAGTCACAACAGCAAAACCCACAGCAGCAGACACTCCCCGCAACGATAGCGGACAGTCGATCGCCACCAGTCGCCTCTGGCTGCTACCCTTATTAGAAATACCCGCAGACAACTCTCCCGCAAAAGTACAGCCAGAAGAACTTCCCTTTGCCGGCTATCACCCCCGCTGGCTCCCGTAAACAGATTTTAGATTTTAGATTTTAGATTTTAGATTGACTTGATACTAAGCCATACTTGAAGTATGTGGTAAACATCAAAAACTTTAAAAAGAACTCCCCAGCCTACAATCTCAAAGCTAAAATCTAAAATTACCATGACTCCCGAAGAAATTAGTAATACCCTTAAAGACTTATTTGGCGAAAATATTGAGACGCCTGCTGCCACTTCTTGGCAAGTCCAAACCCCTAAATTTCGGCTTTTAGTCCTGCTTTCAGAAGACGGAAGTTGGTTGCGGATTTTGCTACCCATCGCCGATGCCCAAGAAGCTCAACCGTTTTTCGAGAAACTGCTAGAAGCTAACTTTGACACCACCCTCGAAACTCGCTACGCCATACATCAAAACGTTTTGTGGGGAGTGTTTCAGCACAGTTGCGCTACACTCGCCGCCGCCGATTTCTCGGCCGCCATCACCAGACTGCTAGCTTTGCAAGAACAAGGTTTGTCCGACTTTTTCGGCGGTTTAATCGAAAGCCGCATCCGTCAAATCATCAAAGCTGCCAAGATGCAGGGACAATCCATAGAAACCACCCTTCAGACTTTAGACCGTTTTTACGCAGAGGGATTGATGGGCGAAATGGAACTCGGGCGAGAGTCTCGCGAACAGACTCTCGGCGCTTGGCGCTATCAGCTAGAACGCCTCTGGCCCGAGGTGGAACCCTGAGAGGATTTTAGATTTTAGATTTTAGATTTTAGATTGCAGATTGCAGATTGCAGATTGCAGATTGTAAATTGCAAAAAATAAACGGTAGTAAGACGGTAATCGGAGTTGGGAAGTTCCCTAAAGTTGCATTTATTTAGAGTGGTAGGGCAGCAACGCCCGACGGTTAGGACTTTCTTAATTCCTGAAACCCTTGCATTCGATTGCTTCTTGCTTCTGGCTGATTCCGATTTTACCTTTGCCCTTAGGGCGCGGATTGGACGATCGCCATCCGCCCCCTAGATCCCTCGATCCATGCCCGTATATTCACCAATTGCCCGCTATCGCTGCTCTCCAATTCCCTACCATCACCCAAAAATGGTATAACGCATAACCAAAGTGCCTTAATGATTTTTTAAGATTTCCCAAAACAGGCGATCGCATGGTATATCATGGTAAAAAGTTAATAACAAAGCTCCGTAAGTTCCACAAAAGCTTCGATCGTTTAACATTGATTCAGAAACCAAATCTTTATAGCAATCCTAAATGATTCAGATAAATTTGTAGGGGTAGTGCCCCCGTGCATACCCCCTATCTATCGGGCAACCGGGATCTTAAAGATCCCCTACAAAAATTATGCAAATGATTTAGGATTGCTATAGCAGACAATGCCAGGGCGATCGAGTTTTCCCATCCGGTGCTGCTGTAATTTTTTAAATTAATAATTACCCACCACCAATTACCAGTTACCAATAAATAGCAACTAAAGTTATCCATCATACAAAATTTAACAGGAGTTTCATCTATGTTGGCTGTGCATCAGATTAGCTCGGAGTTATCAGTGTTACACATACCTGCAATTTGTACTTGGAACATCTCCTTAGAATCAACTCTCCTCGACTTGCCTCTCTACAACTGCCAAATAGAATTAACTCAACAGGCAAAAGAAGTAGCCCAGGCTTTTGAAGAAAATTCCATGCTTCCAGGTGTCATGTTGACAAATATGGGTACTTTTGTCGGCATCATATCCAGGCGTCAATTTTTTGAAAAAGTTAACCGTCGCTACGGGTTAGAAATGTTTTTCAAGCGACCGATAGAGGTATTGTACAGATTTTCCAGGCAAGAGCTACTGGTGCTTCCTAGCAGTAAATTAATAGTAGAAGCCGCCCAGGAATCGCTTTACAGATCAGTAGAATTAGTTTACGAACCTGTAGTAGTCGAAGTGGCACCCCAGACCTACAGACTGTTAGACGTACACCAATTAATGGTTGCTCAATCAATAATTCATCAATTGACAAATAAATTGCTCCACGAACAAACCCAAGCCAAACTTATCCAAACCGAAAAGATGGCGAGTCTGGGGAGGATTGTAGCAGGTGTAGCCCACGAAATTAGAAATCCGCTCAACTGTATTTGGGGAAATTTTACTTTTCTGCTGTCCTATTTTGAAAACTTGCTTCAGCTAATCTCGGTTTATGAAGCAGAATATCCGGAACCGTGTCCCCGAATTGATGCCCTCAAAGAAGAAATAGAATTTGATTTTTTACAAGAAGATTTGCCAGTCACCTTAGAAGGCATGAAGTGGGGAGCCTCACAATTACTAAAAATAGTCAACGGTTTGCACCACTTCTCTCACATGGATGAGACAAAGCCAGTAGAAATAGACATTCACGAATGCGTGGAGATTACAATGTTAATTCTGAAAAATCGCTTTAAAAATGGCATAGAAGTGGTAAGAAAATACGGCGAACTGCCGCTAGTTAACGGTTACTCGGGTCAATTGAGTCAGGTGTTTTTGAATTTGTTAGTTAACGCTCTAGACGCCGTGACAGAGTATGCAGCCGATCGCGAACTAGATACAGAGTGCGCGGATAACTGGCAGCCCCAAATCCAAATTACGACTAAAGTGGTAGAAACCGCAGAGGGCAAGTGGGCCGCCATTGGGATCGCCGATAACGGGCCCGGCGTTACCCCAGAAAATCAGCAGCACATATTTGACACATTTTTTACCACTAAACCAGCAGGCAAAGGCAGCGGTATGGGGCTGGCAATCAGCCATCAAATCATCACAGAAAAGCACGGCGGCAAACTAAAATTGCGATCGCAGCCCGGCCAGCACACCGAATTTGAAATACTCCTGCCGATCGTTGGCAAAACATGATTAACTCAAGAACAGCCTTCAGGTTCGGCCATCCAAGTTAAGCGCGATCGGCTAGCTTAGTAGTTAAGTCCTCATTTTGCTTTAAGAGCGTGTTTCGGCAACTAAAAGTTTCAGTGGCAAATACATTAAGTCCCAAACTCCTCGGCCCTTCACTCTCCGAAGGCAGCCATCAAGATCTTTCCCTAGAGTCTACCCTCCAAGATTTGCCCCTGTATCAATTTCAGGTTAAATCGAGCTGCTTGGCCGTAGTAGTTGCCGAAATCTTTGAACAGAATCGCCCAATCCCGGGAGCCGTATTGATAGAAGCAGGAAAATTGGTCGGGATGATATCCCGCAGACAACTGCTGGAATATTTGCTCAAACCCCAAGGCCCCGAGCTATTTTTGCACTTACCGCTGAAGGTTCTCTACAGTTACGCTCGCGTCGAAATATTATTGCTTGCAGAGAGTACAACCATTTTGGCAGCGGCTCAACAAGCTCTGCGTCGATCGCCCGAATTGCAGTCAGAACCAATCGTAGTCCAAATCGACTCCCAATCTTACCGGCTCTTAGATCCTCACGCACTAAACATCGCCTACTGGCAAATTCGTGGCATAGAAACTCAAGTCCGCTACGAAAGAGCCCAAACTCAAATGATTCAAAGCGAAAAAATGGCCAGCTTAGGTCGTTTAGTCACCGGAGTAGCCCACGAAATTTTAGATCCGGTAGGCTTCATTTGGGGCAATTTAACCTACATCAGCGAATACAGCAAAAACTTAATGCAGTTGCTCTCAGTTTACGACGCGCACTGTACCAATCCCCCGCCAGAAATAGCACAGCTAAAAGAAGATATAGACTATGACTTTTTGCAAAACGATTTCCTCCGAACAGTTACCAGCATCAAAGCCGGAGCCGAACGTTTGAGGAAATTAGCAAGCAGTTTGCAAAACTTTTGCCACATCGACGATGTTTATCCCAAACCAGCCGACTTGCACGCCAACATAGATAGCATACTTTTGCTGCTCAAAAGTCGTTTGACCAGGGAAATCAGAGTAGTCAAAAACTACGGATACCTGCCGCCAGTTCAGTGCTATGCAGGACAGCTAAACCAAGTATTTATGAATATCTTGACCAATTCTATTAATACATTAATTAACGAAGCAGTCGGTCAAGAATTGGCGAAAGAGTTCAAAGGTGGAGTAATAAAAGACTTCGAGCGCCAGCCTCAAATTGAAATCACAACTCAAGTCTGCTGTCCCGAACCTGCGAGTGATTTGGATAAATTACACGTTCGCTGGGTTTCGATTCGCATAGCAGATAACGGCCCAGGAATGTCACCTAACAAGTACAATAAAATCTTAGAATCATTCTCTACCGAAAAACGCGCCCTCAAAGAAACGAGCTTAGCCGTTAGCTATCAAATAGTGACCGGCAAACACGGCGGCGCCTTCAGAATGCGATCGCAATTAGGCACCGGTACCGAATTTGAAATCTTGTTACCCTTAGCTTAAAGAAGTTATTAGTTATTAGTTATTAGTTATTAGTTATTGGTTATTGGTTATTGGTTATTGGTTATGAGTTATTAGTTATTGGTTGGTTCTAATAACCAATGCCCAATGCCCAATGCCCAATGCCCAATGCCCAATGCCCAATGCCCAATGCCCAATGCCCAATGCCCCATTCGCAATTACCTCTTACCATTATCTAACTGAGTGCCGCATATTTTACAGAATTTAGCATTAGCATCATGTACAGACCAACCGCAACCCGTACAAACAGTTTCTACCTGATTAGCACTTTTAACTAACTGCTTGATCAAATCCCCCAATTGCCAAGGAATCAGAGCAATCCCCGTCACAATCATCAAAATAGTCAGAAAACGACCAGATTCCGAAATCGGAGTAACATCACCGAATCCCACCGTAGTCATCGTCACAACCGAGAAATAAACAGCGTCCAAAAAAGTCCCAAAACCTTCAGGATTTTCGGGATGTTCAACTTGATAAATCAAACCAGAATAAACAAAAATTATCGCCAGCAAAGTAAACAGAATTCTGGAAAAAATCACTCCATCTTCGCTGCTGATGCGAAAAACAGAATTTTTCAATTCCAGAAAGCGGATGAGTCTAAGAATTCTAAACCAGCGAAAAATCCGAATAAAACTGACATTGACAAATCCAAAAAAGAATGGTAAAATCACCAGCAAATCGACGATAGAGAAAAAACTAAAAATAAACTTAATTTTATAGTCAGCGCACCAAAGTCGCAGTAAATACTCGACAGCAAAAACAACTAAAAGGGCGGTGTCGAGAGTTTGTAATTTGATTCTAACGGATTGGGAAATCGGATAAGTTTCAGCGATAAAGCTGGCGGAAGAGAGGAGAATTAGTCCGGTAATAATTAAACTAACGGTTCTCCCTGTGGGCGTTTCAATATCTTCTAGATAAAATGCAATTTGTTTCCGGTTTAACATAAATAATCTGTATTGTAGGCTGGGTAGGGACACAATATTGTTGTATCCTCTCTAACTAATAGCTTAAAATATTTAAAGCGCTAATTTCAAATATCAGGTAATTATTGAAGATGACTATCGAATTAACGAAGGGTGACAGATTTAATCTTTCTAAGGAAGCTCCTGATTTCAATAAAGTTGCGATCGCCCTGGGTTGGCAAGTCAGCCAGACAGCACAAAACTACGACATTGACGCATCTGTTTTCATGTTAGGCGCTGACGGTCGAATTCCCGATGAAAAATATTTTGTATTTTACAACAATTTGACATCGCCAGACGGCGCGGTGCGGCATTCGGGAGACAACACAACGGGACAAATCGAGGGAGATGACGAGACGGTTTATGTGGATTTGAGTCTGATCGATGCTGCTGTTGAGGAAATTGTGTTTGTTGTTACCATTCACGAGGGACAGGCAAATAATCAAAATTTTAGTCAAGTCAGAAATTCGTTTATCCGGCTTTACAATCTCAAGACTGGTAGCGAACTGGTTCGGTATAATTTAAAAGAGGTTTTTTTGCAAGAAACGGCTTTAGAGTTTGGACGTTTGTACAGAAAGAATGGTGAATGGAGATTTCAGGCTGTAGGACAAGGATATAATGCTGGATTGCAAAGTTTTGTGGACAAGTATCATGTTGAGAATGCGGTTGATAAAAGCTCGAATGCTGGTGGGAAGGTTGATGATGCTGAGGTTTTGAGGCGTTTTTGCGATCGGGTGGATAAGCAATTGCAGGAAGTGGCTGCGGGAGAGTCTGTTGCTAATCCTGTGAATGCGGATAATGTGGAAGTAGATGGGGATGTAGATAGTTCAGTTCAAGAAAGTCAGGAACCGGCACTGACTGCTGAGGAATTTTGGCGGCGGTGTAGAGACGGAGAACGAGATTTTACAGGCGTTAACTTAGCAGGAGTGGATTTGAGCGGAAAAATTCTGGAATCTCCCATTAGTTTCAGTCAAGCAAACCTGAGTAATGCCAACCTGAGTAATGCCAACCTAGTCAAGGCAAACTTGATTGGAGCTAACCTGCAAGAGTCAAACTTAAGCTCAACCAATCTGCAACAAGCTGATTTGATAGAGGCAAAGTTAAGCAGTGCGAATCTAACTAAGGCAAAATTGGAGTATGCAAAACTGATTCAAGCGAATCTCCGTCAAGCAATATTAAGCGATGCAAACTTCACAGGAGCAAACCTCACAGGGGCAAATCTCAGTGGAGCAAACTTAACAGGGGCAAATTTTGCGGCTGCTAACCTAACTGCTACCAATCTAAATAGTGCTAACCTAACTTCTGCCAATCTAAATAGTGCTAATTTGGCAGGAGCAGATTTAAGCAAATCAAATCTAAACAACGCAAGCCTAAGTGCTACTAATCTGACAGGCGTTGAATTGACAGGTGTAAGTTTTATGGGAGTAGACCTTACGAACGTTAACTTGAAGGTCGCTAACCTCACAGGTGTAAGCTTTGTTGGAGCTAACTTGAAGAGAGCTAACCTCAGAGGTCTTGACCTGAGAGGTGTTAATCTTATTGGGGTAAGTTTGGTCGGATTAACCCTAGATAGCATCAACTTGAGCGGGCAAAACTTAAGGTGGTTCAATCTATGTGGAACTAGCTTGAGTGGTGTCAATTTGAGTGAAGCCGATCTAACTTCAGCAGACTTGCGCGGGGCAAACTTGACAATGGCAAACCTAGAGAAAGCTAATCTGAAGGAGGCTAATTTGGCGGGAGCAAACTTAACAGGAGCAAAGATGGAAGGTGCAAAACTAACGGGCGCAATTATGCCAGACGGCAGAACTTACAAGAGAACTCGCAAATAAATTAATGTGTGTAATAAAAACTTCAATCCTTATATTTCTGGAGTGACGCATTGCGACTAAAGAAACCGGGTTTTTTGCCGAATCTGTCGCCCCAAACCCATATTTTCGCGAAAAAACCCGGTTTCTGGCCCCTGTACTGGATTTAAGCACTGCGACTCTGAGAAACCGGGTTTTTTGCCGAATCTGCGGGCTGAAACGAAATATCTCGAAAAAACCCGGTTTCTGGCCTGAGCGCGTAAGTCGCTCTATTTGTCTTGTTCCATTAGTTTGGTGAGAATTCTAAAAATACGATCGCACTCTGAAGAAGCCTTGCGAACTTTCTCAGCATCCAACATTTCTAACAGCTTGGAAGCGTGCTGTATCTTTTGATATTCGCCTTTCGATTTTGTGTCGCGGGTAGCTGCTTTCATACTTGGTTCTAACAAATCCTTTTCAATCATCTCTACATTCCTATTTTTAGGAATCGCATTTTCTTTAAATCCCTGCCCCTAAAATCTTTTCAAAGTATCAATATCAGCAATCAACCAAGCTTCCATCGCTTGAACCATCAGATAGCAATGAGTGTCATCCACCCCAGGCGAATCCCAATTATCCCTCGACTTCAAATGCTCCCAAGGCGACTGCTTTACAGGTGCTTCTGAGTCAACTAAAAGGATGACAAAGGCATTTGGGTGATCTTCCAAAGCATTCTTAAAATTCCTGAAAGCATGATTCCTAGAACCGCAGAGAATGATCTGCCACTTGATTTTCTTGCTTTGGGCAACCTGCACCAGTTCTTTGAAAAAACTGCTAAATCCTTGTCGGAGCAATTGCTTTGTATTCTTGCCATCGCCGCCACCTTCGATGTAAATGCGAACCTCCTTTACCATCGGTTTCCCCCGATTTCTCCCATCCGCCAGAGGTCTCCCAAACTGTAATTCTCAAGCCATTTTTTTAGTCGTTCTGGATCGAGACGCCTCAGGTGACTTCCTCTATCATCTCGATCGCATATTAACACAGACTCAGGACTCAGCGCCGACACTAAAGCATCGGAATGAGTTGTCACAATCAATTGCGTGCGCTGTGAAGCTTCGATTAGCATTTCAGCAATCGCAGGCAAAATGTCGGGATGCAAGCCAATCTCCGGTTCTTCAATACAGATAAGTGGCGGTGGAGTTGGATCTAGGAGTAAAGCTATTAAGAATAAATAACGCAGCGTACCGTCTGATAAACGGGTTGCGGGAATTGGCTGAATCAATCCGGTTTCGCGGATAAATATCTGGACAGTACCGCCATAAATCTTGATACTCAGTTCTTCGGCTGCATCGTAAAATATTTTTAATTTTTCAATAATCTGCCTGCTTCCTAATTGATACTGTAAGTTGTTTAAAACCAGTCCTAAGTTGCCACCATCTTCTAAAAGTGGATGTTCCGGCAAATCAGTTTGTTGAGCTTTTCTCGATACTGAATCTCTCCCTGTCTGCCAGTTACGATATAAACCTATTTGGGAAAATGTATTACCCAGATATGATAGCTCTGGATATTGTTCTGGATCTTTTCTTTGAGATAAGATTGATTGATCGGGAATGATGTCTTCTCGCCGCAGAGTCCGCAACTTTCTTGTTTGCTCGTTGTCCTCTGTAACGTTGATAACTGGGCGTCCCCAATTATTATGACGGTAATAAAAAAATGGCTCGCTTTCTGAACTATAGCGCGGTTCCATATCTTCTATAGCTTCGTCCACTACCTCAAGTCTCTGACCGGATGTGGTAAAACTAATCTGATAGCGCAGTGGCATCGCTCGTTCTGGGTAATCTAAAATAGCCTCAATTTTTGCTGTAGGAATACCTTTTTCACCTTTCCACAAAAAATCGCTGATGCCTCCGCCTTGACGGATCGGAGCAGGTAAGTCTGTAGGTGTTGCCTTCAACACTCCCATCGCTTCGATTAAGTTAGACTTGCCCGATGCGTTAGTACCGATCAACACGTTTAATGGTTGCAGTTCAATTGTTTCCCCCTCACTTCCATAGGAAAGGAAGTTTTGCAGTTGCAGGGAGTGAATAAATTTCTTGCCTTCCACCTTGTCCTCCTAGGCGAATTCTCAACTATTATACATTGCGAATGCTTTCGTTTTTAGTGTTGAATTAAGTAAGTCTCAAAACTAAAATGTTTGTAGTAAGGACTGAAGTCCTTAAAAATAGAAGGACTGAAGTCCTCACTACGAACCTGACTGCGAACATGAAAATACGATCGCCCTTCCCCCCTTTCCCCCTCTTCCCCTCTCTCTTCCTTCGCGACAAGAGTGCTTACGCGCGGCGCAAGCCTAACACGTCTTCGCGGTTCAATCCTCGTCATCCCAGTCCTTCGCGCATCTCTGTGCCATTACAATAGGTTCAGGAAAAAATCTTTACACATAAGAACTCATGCAGCTCAAGTCCACCACCCGCCATATTCGCATATACACCGCCATCCTCGAAGACAACGAACTCGTACCCAGCAACGACCTTTTGACGATCGACATTGACCCAGATAACGAACTCAACTGGAACGACGAGTCAGTCAAACAGGTATATGCCAAATTTGACCAACTCGTAGACTCCTACGAGGGCGAAGACTTGACGGAATACAACCTCCGCCGCATCGGTTCGGAATTGGAACACTTGGTGCGATCGTTCTTACAAAAAGGCCAAATCAGCTACAACCTCAACAGCCGCGCTGTCAACTACAGCATGGGACTTCCTCAAGTTGATGCCAAAATTCACCTCTAAGGGGAGACGGGGAGACGGGGAGACGGGGAGATTAAAAAAATCTTCCCTCTTCCTTCTTCCTAATGACTAATGACTGCTGACTAATGACAACTGACAACTGACAACTGACAACCGACAACTGACCGAAATCATCCAGGATACAAGCCCCCGGATTCATCCGTGGAGAAATAAAAAACCTGTATCCGATGAAACTTGCCCCCCGAATTTATCCGTGGGGTCAATGCTTCAATCTAAAATTCTTCAATCTAAAATCTAAAATCGATTGACCGAAGAAATGGGTACAAGCCCCGTCCTTCCTGGACGGCTTTCAAGTCTTAGTCAAGCAGAATCAAAAGCTTCATCGAGGATTCTGAATAAATACATATCCGTTTATTCAGAGGAAGGCTAGAATGGTTTTATGCTGAATTTAACCTACGAGTACAAACTCATTCCGACCGACGCGCAGCGCGAAACCTTCGACCAGTGGCTTGATATTTGCCGCAAGGTCTACAACTTTGCATTGCGTGAGCGAAAAGATTGGGTTAACTCCCGTAAGTGCGATGTTGATTCATGCAGCATCAAGCAGGAGTACATCATCACGAATGATGCACCCCGACCCACTTTTGCTCGTCAGTGCAAAACACTCTTCGAGGCAAAGAAATCAATCCCTGAATTGAAGCTGCCTCATACCCATGTCTTGCAGCAAGTGTTGCGTCAACTCGAAGCAGCGTTTGTCGCAATGTGGGAACGGGGTCACGGTTTCCCTAGATTCAAAAAAAGGATGAGATCGTTTGTCTTTCCGCAACTGAATTTAGAATCCGTGAAACGATTCGATGGTGAGGATTGGGTCAATCTTCCTAAGATTGGTTTGGTCAAAATGCACTTGTCGCGTCCCATTCCTGATGGCTTTGAGGTCAAGCAAATTCGTGTTGTGAAACGCGCATCTGGCTACTATGCGATGCTCACGTTGCAGTGCGATGTCGAAGTCCCTCAAGTTTCACCATCAGGTCACGGACTAGGCATTGATTTGGGGTTGGAACATTTTCTAGCAACGTCTGATGGTGAGTTGATTGATAGACCTCGATTCTTTGTGGATGGACAACGCAAGCTGAAATTGCTGCAACGTCAACGGTCGCGCAAGAAAAAGGGTTCTAGAAAATTTCGTCAACTCCAACATCAAATTGCTAATCATCACGAATACATCTCGAATAGCCGCAAGGACTTTCATTTCAAAACCGCTCATCATCTATGCGACCAAGCGCAGACTGTGTTTGCTGAGGACTTGAATCTCAAAGCGATGTCAGCCGGAATGCTCCGCAAGCACACTCTGGATGCAGGGTTTGGACAGTTCCTCAACCTCTTGAATCATGTTTGTTTCAAGAGGGGTGCATACTTTGCTAAGGTCAATCCTAATGGAACAAGTCAAACTTGTCCTAGATGCCAGACGCACACAGGCAAGAAGGAACTGTCTGAACGGATGCACAAATGCCCTGAGTGTGGGTTTGAAACGAATCGAGATGTAGCAGCCGCGCAAGTGGTTTTGCAACGTGGATATACAGCGGTGGGACACATCGCAGTGAATTTTGGGGAGGGCAAGTAGCATGAGCTATCCTGATGAACCAAGAATCCCCAAGCTGCAAGGCAGGGGAGTTGTCAATAGATCAATCTTCCTCACTCCCCACCGTTTCTGCGTCTTTCCCGCTCTTCTTGGGAGTTACCGCACAATTGGGATCGCGCTGCAAAAACTGTTTTACCGCAACTTGGCGGTTGGTCATAAACTGACCCCAAGCGCCCGGAAATAGCCCATCCAAGGTTTCCACCAGCGCCCATACCTCAAGATTCATCACTTGGTAATAAAAACCGTGAGAATGCTTAATCTTAGTCAGCATTTCGTCTACCTCGACGGTCGGGAGCAGCTTCGGATCGGGCAAATTCTCGGGAATGGTACTGGACTCTTGTACGGGCATGGTTAGTAACTCAACAGCTTGCAGAGGCCGATCGATTTTAAATTTGAGATTTTAGATTTTAGATTGATACCACAGATGAATCTGGGGGCTTGAACTAATATCTAATTTTTTGTGCTGCTTGCGACTCCTGTCGGGGGCTGGCATCGGTATGCGGGTAACGTTAAATTTAACTAGACAGGCGAAACTCAGGCACTAGGCACCGATCGCCCTTCGCGACAAAAGTGAGAATTGATACTTATTTATACCTGCTGGCTCAGGGGACTTCTACGTACCTGCATCCTAGCATTACAGTCAGTTCAAAGTCTCTATTCCCGCTCAAAGTCGCGATTGCTTCGTCCATTGGCACGATCGGGAATATGCTAAAAACATCGCGCCCTTCAGCTTCCTGACTTCGGTTCCGTCGCGCCTGAGTCAAGCTATGAAAGCCGATCGCCAGATTTATCCGAGCGCCCACAAAATGGTAGACTGTTTTTGTCAGTACAAGACATTAAAACTAACTGCTGGACTGGGGGAAAGTCACGCCTAAAACATTATCTGGAGAAATCACAGAGCACCGAAAAGTGCTAGCTTGGTGAGCCTAGGAACCTGAAAAATCAGGAGATTAGCACTGTAAAGTCTTAAGAGTCCCCGCGTGCTGAGAAAGCGGGGGTGTAAAATAATCGCCACGTATCAACCCATCGAGGTTCAAGCGCTAGAATAGTTCAGATCAGCACTGGGCCCAAAGGCGTCAGGAACCCTTATGCAAAACTCTGTGCCAAAACACTATTTGTGGGCTGTAGGTGAAGGGATCAAAGCTTGTAAGCCGGGCGATCTGATCGCGGGTCGCTATTTGCTCAAGCGCGATCGACTTCTTGTCGATACTCAACCGGAACAGTTGCCGGAAATGCCCGAAGAGATTCCGAGTTCGATCGCTCCTTATCTGAGACTGTTTGCCTATCAGTTGCACGTACCTCAAGTATACGGACTGGTATCGTCCCGGCTCAGCAAGCTCTCGGGAGATATCTGGCTGCTGGAAAACGCACCTATTTTAAAGGTGACGGAATCATTAATGCCGGAATTGGCGGACACCTGGAAAGGGGCCGCCGCCATGCGACAGCTCAATTGGCTGTGGCAAATTGCCAAAGTTTGGCAGCCGTTTATCGCTCAGGGCGTGGCTGCGACGCTGCTGACTCCGGAACTGCTACGGGTGGAAGGGCAATTAGTTCGGTTTTTGGAATTGCAGCCCGATCCCAAACCGCCTAGTTTGTCGCAATTGGGCAAATTGTGGCAGCAGTGGATCGATGATGCTCACCCCGCAATCGCCAATTTTTTGCGACAGCTTTGCCAGCAAATGGTGGCCGGTCAAGTGCGCCACGGCGAACAACTGATGGGCCAATTGGATAAAGCTTTGGCAAAATGCGGCCGATTTTACGATCGGACTGTGGAAATTGCCACGGGCACGGATGTCGGTAGAGCGCGGGCTCACAACGAAGATGCTTGCTATCCGCCCGATGGTACGGTGTTTGCCGGAATTCCGGGATCGGAAGCTTGTGCGATCGTCTGTGACGGTATCGGCGGACAAGACGGCGGCGAAGTCGCTTCGGAATTGGCGATTACTGTGCTGCGGGACAAGTTGCTGCAAATGCCCCTGCATCAAGCTAATTGGGACCCGCTGAGCCTGACTTCCAAGCTGGAACGGGCAGCTTGTGCTGCTAACGACAAAATAGCGGGTCGCAACGACACGGAACACCGCCAAGGCCGCCAGCGCATGGGTACTACCCTGGTGATGGCTTTAGCGCACATTCACGAGCTCTATGTCGCCCACGTGGGAGACAGTCGGGCTTACTGGATTACCCGCACCGGCTGCTATCAAGTTACTCTCGATGACGATGTGGCTTGCCGCGAGGTACGTTTGGGCTACTCCCTCTATCGGGATGCTTTGGAACAAGTGGCCGCCGGAGCTCTGATTCAAGCTTTGGGCATTACTTCTTCCAACACTCTGCACCCGACGGTGCAACGTTTTCCGGTGGATGAGGATTGCGTTTTGCTGCTGTGCTCCGACGGTTTGAGCGATAAAGACCGGGTTGAGCAATGTTGGGAAGAGGAGATTTTGCCGATTCTCGACGGTAGCATTACTGTGGCGAAGGCGCGCGATCGACTGATCGAGATTGCTAATACTAGAAACGGTCACGATAATGTCACTGTAGCTTTGATTCACTGTCAAGCACATTTGAGGGAAGAAAGCAATACTTTGACAGAATTGTCTGTCGCACCTTTAGAAGTGCCGATGGAACTAATTGCTGACAGCGAGGATATGCCAACCGATTTGACGGAAAGCCCCAGCCTTAGCGATACGAATTCTGAAGTGAAAACGCAGTTAGTACGATCGCCCGACAAAGGCAAAAGTCTATTTACGCTGCTGGTAAAAATAGTATTTTTGTTGGGTTTGGGGGGTGTATTTGCTTATTTTTTCATTCCTCCGGTGGGTCGGGCGATCGATACTGCCGGGGAGTCGCTTTTCGGTAAACGCCGTTTAACTAATCCTATAAACGGGTCGGGGAAAATAGTTGAATCTGCACCTACTGCGAGCAAGTCTTTAGAAAAAGGCACGTTTATAGAGATTAAAAGTTCTGGGACTGGGGAATTGGATCCATTGGGCGATCGCTTGAATTTGCGAGTCGCCATCGGTGACTCGCCCATTAAGGGAACAGTCCCCGCGGGCAGCATTTTGCAGGTAACAAACAAACAGCTTACGCCTCAAGGCAACTGGCTGGAATTGAAAGTTTGTTCTATTCCTGAAATAGGGCGATCGAACTCTCCCAAGCCCAAGTTAAATAAGGATTTTTCTAATGTTTCAACACCAGCAGTCAGTCCATCTCCGGCGGTAGCAAGTTCCTCGCCATCTCCGGCGGTAGCAAGTTCCTCGCCATCTCCGGCGGTAGCAAGTTCCTCGCCATCTCCCACGGTTAAACCAACAGTGGGAGTAGAAAGCGCCAAATTGCAAGCGGGGGAAATCGGATGGATTCAAGAACAAGATGCTGTTTCTCAGATAGCAACTAATCCGAGTCCCAACCCGAATCAACAGGGGAAATGCGCTGTTGCTTCTGACTCAAATCCCAAAACTAATTAAACTGTTAAGGCTGGAGTTTCAGTTGACAGTTGACAGTTGACAGTTGACAGTTGACAGCTTGAGGGCTACCTCTCCATAAAAGGAAGAGGATTGAAATAGTGAATAATTTTGTTTTATTTCCCACCTAAAAGGAGGAGGCTTTAAACCCATTCTTCTTGGTAATCTTTTTCTAAAAGATGAGGTGTTCGACGGTAATGCTAAATAGTAATTGGTAATTCGTAATTCCTTGTGCCTGTTAGCTTTGTCAGTTTTCTGGAGATAAAGACGCTCTTCGTACTATCAACCAGTCACAAAAATTGTCATACTTCATGGAGAGTGAGAAAAGCTATGTGTTGAGCAGATTTGATGAAGTTACCAATAAATATTACATGGATCGAGCCGATTTCACTAACAATCTTTCATTGATATCCACAATATCTATAAAGCGCCCCCAGCGAGCGAAAAAACTTTCTAACAGGCAATTGAACCGACATGATATGAAATAATTTTAGATTTTAGATTTTAGATTTAATTATGCCAAATCTAAAATCTAAAATACTTTTAAACTTCTTATCCTAATTTCTTAGAGACTTCTGCAAGTTTAGTTACCATTTGGGCTACGGCTTTGTCAACTGCTGCGCTCAAAAGTCCATCTTCATTGCTACTCCCGGAATTGCCGCCAACGCCTCTGACAGAAAAACTCGAATCGCTTTGATCTGCTTCTCCTAGTGCTTTTGCCGTGGCCAGAATATCTCCGGAAGCTGTTCCGATTAACCGCACGTCTATTTGCACAGTAGCTTTGGTTTTTTGGGAACCGCCACCGATACCCATGAAACTGCCGCCGCCGGATTGTTTGTCGATATTAAACTTGGTAATGGTGCCGATGAGTACGGCGTCAACTCCTAGTTTTTTGCCAATTTCGGCTGCGGTGCCGGCATCCATTGAACCGCTGCGATTTTCTTGTTTGAGGACTTGTTCGAGTTTGCTGCGATCGACTACTGTGTAAGTGCCATTGTTAACGAGTTCGTTGATTAGCAGTTCGCTGATGCCTTTGGCTGCGCCGACTCCTCTGTAGGAACTGTAATAGCTGTTGGTGGTGCCGTAGTCGAAGTCCATGACGACGAGGCGCTTTTTGGCGGTAGCTTGGGCTAGTTGGGTTGCGGGTTTGATGTTGGCTGGTGTGGCGATCGCATTTACTGAAACGCCGACTAGCATGAGCGTAGCTAGGGAAATGCTGGTTAAGCGAGATATGGTGGTTGTTTTCATAAAGCTTTCCTCACAATGGTTTTGTTCCGACTCTAGAATAGTGCACGGAACCGCCGGATGTCAGGGTTGCGGGTGATTAATGTTGGTGTGGGCGATCGGGTTTTACTTTATTCTGACGCTAAAAATCTTTAATTTTTGTTAATTAACGGCAGATAAAAATAGAAACTGAGCAAGACTTTGATCAATGTTTCAATCCCTAATATTCGATACTTTCTTAGGATCGCGAATTAAATAATTTACACAAGCTTGTGGGATGGGCGTGCCGCCCGTCTATAAAGAACGGGCGGGACGCCCATCCCACAATCATTAAAATTATAAGTTATTTAATTCTTATTTATTACCAGAAAGAATTGGTTTAAAGCCCGAAGCCCGATCGGGGAAAAATTAAAAGAAGACGATTCATTACTCCAATCCTCGGACTTCCATGTCAACTGTCAACTGTCAACTGTCAACTGTCAACTGTCAACTGAATGAAGCCCCAGCCTCCAAAAAACCCATCAACCAATTAGCCATCGTCGCCCTGCGAGTCTGTCTCGGCCCGAATTCCCCAATCTTATAGCCCTTAAATCCCAATTTTTCCTTCAGCAACTGCTTGTTTTCTGGAAGAGTCGATCGCGTCAATTTCACCGTCGCAGGCCTAGAATCAATAAAATCCGGCGGTTCCGGATAATCTTCGCGCCACTCGCTAGCAACATCAGCGCTATTCCACTTACCAGTCTCCGCATCAAAGCGGTAGCCTAGATACAGCCAAACTAATTGGTTGACAGCAGCATCGTCCATTTCTTCGTTGAGGATAGCCCAAATAGTTTCGTTGTTCAGCGGTGGCAGTTCAGACATAATTCGAGTTGGAGTGCGATCGACAATAACAACAATTTAACCCATGGCGGTCTACCCAGATGGTAGGTTCGGCGCGGGAAAATCTCGATTTATTCGTGTTCGCATTCGATCGCCCCGCCGAACCACCCTACAATACTACTTACCCAAAATTCCGTCCTTCTCGGCCATCGAGATCATCAAATCAATGACGCGGTTAGAATAACCCCACTCGTTGTCATACCAGGAAACGACCTTAAAAAACTTAGAATTCAGTTCAATACCCGCACCTGCATCAAAAATGCTCGATCGGGCATCGCCCTGAAAATCCGTCGAAACCACCGCATCCTCAGTATATCCAAGAATACCTTTCAGTTCGCCAAGAGAAGCTTTCTTCATAGCTTCGCAAATTTCTTTATAGCTAGTTTCCTTCCCCGTTTTGAAAGTAAGGTCAACCACAGACACATCTGGAGTCGGCACACGCAAAGCCATACCCGTCAATTTTCCCTTCAATTCCGGCAACACCAAACTAACAGCTTTCGCCGCACCAGTCGAAGAAGGAATAATATTTTGAGCCGCACCGCGTCCTCCCCGCCAATCTTTTTGGCTGGGCCCGTCTACAGTTGGCTGAGTAGAAGTCATCGCGTGAACAGTCGTCATCAAACCTTCTTCCAAACCAAAATTATCATTAATAACTTTGGCAATTGGTGCTAGACAATTAGTAGTGCAGCTAGCATTAGAAACAACAGTATCTGTGGCCGGGTCAAATTTGTGGTGGTTGACGCCTACTAGAAAAGTTGGAACTTTTTCTGGATCTTTAGTCGGTGCGGAAAGTATTACTCGTTTTGCTCCCGCCGTCAAATGTTTTGAACCGCCGTCAAAATCAGTAAACAATCCGGTAGATTCTACAACATAATCCGCACCAGCTTTACCCCAAGGCAATTCAGTCGGATTTCTAATCGAAGTGCAGGGAATAAAACGTCCGTCAACGACAATCCCGTCTGGTTTCCCTTCAACTTCGCCGTCATAAATACCGTGGGTAGAGTCGTATTTGAAAAGATAAGCCAGGTTTTCTGGCGAAACTAAGTCGTTAATACCGACAAATTCGATGTTCGGGTTTTTGATGCCGGCACGCATGACTAGCCGTCCGATGCGACCAAATCCGTTGATGCCGACTTTTAATGCAGCCATGTTTAAACTCCTATTGAAAATATCGCTAGTCGATCGCGCGATAGCCTGTTGTGGCTTAGAATTTACCACGCTAACGGATTTGGGCTACTGATTCTTTTCTATATCTTAAGAATTCTGAATTTGGTGCGGGCGGCGAAATGCAATTAATCCTGAAATGACCGCTGGCTAATGACCGATCGCTGATGATTTTAAAATTGTAAAATTGCTATAATCAACACAGATTTTTATCACATTATCGTTGATTAAATTACTCTAAATTAATTAAAAAAAACTTATGTAAAAGCTCAATCCGATTTTATGTAGGAGCAATGGCCGATTTTGATAATGTGAAATGGCTATATAGCGTTTCTCAGAAAGATGAGGTATGCCGAGGTATGCTGCAACCCTTATAGTATCAAGCTTTCGATCGCAAAATGGGCACCTCACTTTTCAGAGAAAGGCTATATAGCGGTTCTCAGAAAAATGAGGTATGTTGTTGGGCTTCAGCCCTCTTAGTTTAAGAGTTATGTGGGCTGTCAGTTATACCTCATCTTTTTGAGAAAGGCTATATATTCAGAAACCCGGTTTATTAAATAAACCGGGTTTCTAATGACAGTTGGTAGTTGGCAGTTGGCAATTGTTATTTGTTATTTTTGAATATAGCGATTCTCAGAAAAATGAGGTATGACTGGCGGCTTGTATAACCGCTTAGACGTATAGGGCCCAAGCCCAACAACGTACCTCATCTTTTTGACAAAGACTATATCTGCCAATAATCAGTAACTACTTACTAATAACTACTGACTACAGTCAACAGTCAACAGTCAACAGTCAACAGTCAACAGTCAACAGTCAACTGACTACCCAACGCACTTAGTAGTGAGCAATTCCACTGCATCCGAAATAAAACAAGCCCCACCAAACTTATTTAGCACCGGTCTAATATTTTCTGCAACTGCCGATATTTTATCGGGCTCGCAGAAAGCCAGCACATAAATATTATCCAGCATACTCATTGCTAAATCGTCCGATTTGCGTCCCCTAGTGGTTTTGCCGGCGACACCGCGAATCACCGAATAACCAGGGACGCCAGCTTTGTCTAAACCGTCTAAAATCTTTGGGAGCTCCACCGAGTTCGCAAAAATTTCTATCCTTTTAACTGCGTCCATAAGTTCACATCCAAAACATATTGATTGCGTATAAATACATGGGAATGCCTACAACGATGTTAAACGGAAACGTCACTGCTAAGGCTGTTGAAATGTAAAGGCTGGGGTTAGCTTCGGGAACTGTCAGCCGCATTGCTGCTGGTACTGCGATGTAAGAAGCACTCGCACACAATACCGAAAATAACAGGCTATCTCCCTGCGGCATTCCGATTAATTTTGCTATCAGTAAACCAACTGCTGCATTAACTATAGGAATTAGGATTGCAAAGGCGATCAGGAAAATTCCTGTTTCTTGCAAATCTTTAATTCTGCTAGCAGCAACCAGACCCATGTCTAGCAAGAAAAAAGTCAGAACCCCGTAAAACAAATCTTGAGTAAACGGACTCATAACTTCCCAACCGTGTTCTCCTGTCAGAATGCCCATAATGAGGCTGCCGACTAGCAGAAAAACTGAACTGTTGAGGAAGGCTTCTTGCAGCACTTCTGACCAAACTATTTCGCGTTTTCCTTCCTCTCCACCGAAGACACTTACCAGAATTAGACCGACGATAATTGCAGGGGATTCCATTAATGCTAGCGCTGCTACCATGTAACCGTCAAAGTCGATTCCTAGTTCTTTGAGGAAGGAAGTTGCGGTGATAAAGGTGACGGCGCTGATGGAACCGTAGGTGGCTGCGATCGCCGCGGCATTGTAGGAGTCGAGTTTGATCTTCAGTATGAAGAAAGTATAAACTGGTACTAGCGCTGACATCAGCATCGCTGCGAAGATTGTCAGGGCGACTTGCTGGTTGATTCCGCTTCGGGACAGTTCGACGCCGCCTTTAAATCCGATCGCAAACAGCAGGTACAGCGAAAACAGTTTCGGGATGGGCGCAGGAATTTCTAAGTCAGATTTTAGGAAAATCGCCAGCATTCCCATGAAAAATGCTAATACTGGTGGATTTAAGATATTTGACGCTACGAGGCTTAAATCCACGATCGTTCACTCCCATTTCTGATTTTTTTAATATTACTTCACAAATAATTGTTACACGAGAATGGATCAATGGTGCGATCGAACTCTGGGAATGGCGATATATATTCCTAAAGACGGTTGCAGGTTGGCAGCGTACACCTACAACAACAGAGTAAGGTGTGCGCTGCCAACCCGCAGCCTAAGTATTTTTCCCTAACTAAGCAGTTGCCAAATAAGACTCTAGAGCTTCGGAACCGCCGATCAACTTGCCGTCGATAAACACTTGCGGCACGGTTGTAGCGCCAGTCACCGCCCGGAGCGATCGGGTTGTGACATCCCGGCCCAAGACGATTTCTTCATAATCCAAGCCCTTTTCAGTCAGCATTTTCTTAGCCTTGGCGCAGAAAGGACAGCCCATTTTTGTAAACAGCGAAACTACCTTCGGCTTAGCTGCTGCGGAGTTGATGTAGTGCAGCATCGTCTCGGCATCGGAAACCTTGAAAGGGTCGCCCGGTTCCTCCGGTTCAATAAACATTTTTTCAACCAAGCCATCTTTGACTACCATCGAATAACGCCAAGACCGCTTCCCAAAGCCTAAATCAGTTTTATCTACCAGCATTCCCATGCCTTCGGTAAACTCACCGTTACCGTCGGGAATTAACGTCACATTGTCTGATTCTTGGTCTTTTGCCCACTCGTTCATTACAAAAGTGTCGTTGACGGAAATACAAACGATTTCATCTACGCCATTTGCTTTGAAAACTTTGGCCAATTCGTTGTAGCCAGGGAGGTGCGTTGACGAACAAGTGGGAGTAAAAGCTCCCGGCAGAGAAAACACTGCTACAGTTTTGCCTGCAAACAAATCATCGGTGGTGACATCCACCCACTCGTTGTCCTTGCGAGTGCGAAACGTGACTTTGGGTACTCTTTGACCTTCGTGGTTCGTCAGCATGATTTTGAATCCTTCGGTACTTGGGTTAAATTCCTTTGCTTGTTATAGCGTACTCATAACGAGTATGACTTGTCAAGGGCAGTGGGTTTTTTCTTGGGACTGCTGGGTGCGCGCGAGTCAGTTGCTCGTCTTTGCGACAGCTTGGCGATCGAGCAGGGTGCATCTGGCTTTTGGCAAATATGTTTGTAGGGGCGAAGCATGACCGTAGTCAATATGGGATGATAACTAATAACTTATATGCGGTCATGCTTCGCCCTCTTCAAAGGTGAGATGCACCCATGGATAAGATTGAAAAATTGCTGTTTAGGAATGAAAATTAAATAACTTACATTTTTTATTGTTCTTGTGGGATGGGCGTCCCGCCCGTCCAGAAAGGACGGGCGGGACGCCCATCCCACAAATATGTGTAAATTATTTAATTCGCGATCCTTAGTTCGATCGCAAATTTCGCCTCCATGCCTTTGCTGCTGCTAGCGGGTGAGGATTTTTGACACATTCTGTCAACATCTCGATATCAAGTTCTGGTAGCAATTCGCTGTTTGCGATCAATTCATAACCGCAGTTTGATACAAACTCAACCGGAATCTCTTCTCGCAAATGGTAGATCGAAAATCTCTCATTTCGCCAGAACCAAACCTCTCGCACATTCAACCTTCTGTAGAGTTCTAGTTTATTGATGCTGCCACTGGTAACAATCACTTCAATTACCAAGTCGGGAAATTCTTTATCTGTGCCAATACAGTAAGCTTCATCCGGTTCCGTACCGCCACTTTTTTCCTCTTGCCGCAGAGTTGTAGACCCAAAAGGGAAATATTCAATGTCAGCTTCTACAAAATAAATTTCCAGCAAATTCCCAATGCGAGTTTTACCATTTTCATGGCGACGAGAAGGTGACATAATTTCTAAAAGCCCATCTAAATAAGTAACTCGATATCCCGCAGCATCTCCAATTCGATTTAGCACTGTATCGTATTCTTCCCAGTTCACCCTATCCGTGATGTAGCGCTCTTCAGGATCTTGGCGTTGGAGTGCTTGTTGTTTAAGTAATGTATCTAGCTCGATTGTCAGCATTAGTATTACCTCCTTACAAGTTGTTCTAATTTTAGCAGACGGCGGTTAAAACCGCATCTACACAAACGATGTCTGCCTCCGCAGACTGAAGAGAACAACCCAAATTTAATCGCCTTTTATTCAACCTGCGGAGGCAGGTTTTGTTTTTATAGACGCGGTTTCAACCGCCGTGTTATCTTATTCCCAATCAAATTTTCTCCCCAAATAGTCCTCTAATTCCTGATTGTAAGGTTGAAAATAATCGCTCAACAGTTTGCGAACTGACTCATTTACCCGCTGATAAGAACCAGGATTAGCATTTTGATATTCAGATAATTGATATTCCGGCAACTCTAAAAATGCTAAAACTTGCTGTACAGTCGCCGCCGCACCTGCATACAAATCTTCGCTTTGCAAAACTAACAACTGTTCTCGGGGGAAGAAAGCCAGCCAATTTTTAATAAATTCTATATACCTACCGCGAGCTAAGTAATTCCCAGGTTCCTCGCCGATGATGTATTCTGGGTTTTGATTCAGCCGTTCGATTTCGTCGCTAATTGCCCGATCGAGCGATCGCCCTTCCCAGTTTAGGCCCTTTAAGCGGTAAAAATGAGAAATCGCGCGATCGACCGGATTTCGCAACAGCACAATCAGCTTTACCTCTGGACACGCGCTGTAGAGACGTTCCGGCGCTTCCCGAAAATCAAAATAGCTCGGACTTGCCTCACCCGTTATAAATTCCCCTCCCTGTGGCATTGGGGGAAAATGGGCCCAATACCAATCAATCCCTCTGTGGAAGTGCCAGGAGAAAAAATCCATCTCCTTTTTAATTGGAGTCAAAATTTGCGGGTGTTCAGCTAAATAAGTGTACAGAGAAGTCGTCCCGCAGCGCTGAGAACCAATAATTATAAACTTAGGAAATTTGACTGGTTTTAAGTTCCAATTTTGTGGCACAGGCATCTTGCCTGTCTCTGTATTTTGTGGCACAGGCATCTTGCCTGTCTCCATATTTTGTGGCACAGGCATCTTGCCTGTCTCTGTATTTTCTGCCACAGCTACATTGCTTGTTCTTTTATTAATAACAGATGCAAAAATTTGTTTGTAACTGACAGTTTGATAACAGCTAATCGCCTCAGCAATTTTGCCTTGCCTCGTCAAAACTTCTCCCAAATTCAAATAAGGCCAAAAAGCCTCCGGTTGAGCATCAACAACTTCTCGGCAAAAGTTCTCAACTCGATCCAGCTTGTTTTGCTGAATCAAAACTTCCCACAAATTGTAATAAAACCACCAAGGAAGATCGGGATTTATTGCCATTGCTTGCAAAAATGCCGCCGCCGCTTCCTCCCCATATTTTTGCTGGCTCAAAACCGCACCTAAATTGTAATAAGACCAGCAATCATCCGGTTTTTGGGCGACTGTGGCGCGGGCTGAGGCTAAAAGGCGATCGCACTCGATGGCTTCGCTAACGCACTTTTGCTGCTCCTGTAACAACCGCTCCAAATCTGCTGATGACACCCCACAATCTGGGATAATTGTCAAGATTGTTTGGTAAATAATTGTTGCGCTTTTTGGGCGATCGCGCTTTGCTAAATTCTTTCCTAACTGTAAATAAAACTGCAAATTTTCCGGTGTAACTTGCAATTGAAATTGTTGTGATAATGACTTTGAGTCAGACTTTGTTTGTCCGAGAGCATATCCAAGCTTCTCGTAAATTCCCGGCAAATTTCCGTCAATTTGAATAGCTTTTAAATACGCGACAATAGCTTCATCCCACTCTTTAAGTTTAGTTAAAGCGTTGGCTAAATTGTAAAAAGACCAAGCAAAATCTGAGTTGAGTGCAATCTCGCAGCGGTAAGCAGCGACAGCATTCTCCCAGCATTCGAGTTTCAGTAAAGCATCACCCAAATTATGATAAGACCACGAAAAATCTGGATTTAACTCAACAGCTT
Source organism: Microcoleus sp. PH2017_28_MFU_U_A (assembly GCF_020738035.1). Classification (NCBI taxonomy): domain Bacteria; kingdom Bacillati; phylum Cyanobacteriota; class Cyanophyceae; order Oscillatoriales; family Microcoleaceae; genus Microcoleus; species Microcoleus sp. PH2017_28_MFU_U_A. Next base: position 22,763 of record NZ_JAEQCX010000029.1, on the reverse strand, counting down.
TTTTGTACGCCGCGACAGCATCCTCCCAGCGTTCTAGTTTCAACAAAACATCGCCCAAACTGTGATGAGACCACGAAAAATCTGGATTTAATTCAACAGCTTTGCGGTAAGCAGCAACAGCATCATTAAACTCACCGCTTTCTTGCAGGGAATTGCCCAACTTGTGGTAATCGTGACTATTCATGCACAACTCCTGCAATATTCATTAACTTCTCTAGCGAGTTCATATCCACCCGCATATCTTTATGTCCCGAATATTTATGAGTTTGGTCATCAAACAATTCAGCAATTAAATAGTAATGTTCCAACTCACATAAATTACTAATAGTCCAAAAACAAGTTGGCACATAAATCGGAGAAAAAATCTCAATTACTTTAGTTCCCGGAGTGCAGAAAACTAAATTAGTCAATCCACCTCCGTGGGGTGCGACAACTACCTCAGCCGCAGCCAAACAGGCTGCTTGTTCCGCTACCGACATCATTTCTAACTTAACTGTACTAAACCCAATTTTTTCTAGATAGGCGACAACCTCTTCGTCATTGACTATTCGCCGATAGGATGCTCGATTTCGACTGATATAAATTCGTTTTGAATATTTTGTATTTTGGGAATTATCTTGATTTAAAAATATTCGTTTCAGATATTCGCATTTCCATTTAGAGGTTCCCGAAGCACCATCACAAATTGAAGGAACTATTAATTTGTCCGCTGTAAAGTGTTGCTGGTAGCGACTTTCTAAAATTTTATCTAGTGGAATTCCTAAAGTATTTAAACTTTCTTTTTCATAAGACAAATCGCAAGCATTGATAACAAACTTATCAATAGTGTCTATCAATCCGCAGCGCTGCAAAAGCTCGAACCGTGTAACCACATCAAACATCCAATGAAAATAAGCTGCGCCTCCCCAGCGAGCGGATAAAAAAGCTACATTTCCCTCGATGTGTTCGACGGGAGACAATTTGTCGGATGTTATTACCAACTCAGGACAACCCATTGAAATATCGGTGACAAGTTTATTGTCTGAAGTGATGACGGCGGTAGTAGCAATATCTGCCCAAGCTCGTCCTTTTGGTATGGCAGCAACAAAAGATTTTTTGATATAAAATATTTCATCTTTCCAGCATTTGCTGTTGGTGTGGATTGTTTTGGAGTCAGATAAATTGATTTCACTTGCAGGATAGATGTCTGTGCAAGTAATCCCTGGATCTGAGTCTGCTGCAATCACTAAATCATCTGTAAATCCACAGTATTTTTTGAGAAAACTTAACGGCAAAAAATTATAGCCAAGTTTGAGGAGGTCGGCTTCATTCACTTCTCCTTTTTGTTCTAAAGCATATGTTAGATGATAGTAAACTCCAAACAAATCGGGTTTGATTTGCAGGGTTTTAACAAAATTAGATATTGCCCTATCCCACTGCTGTTGTACCATTAAACTCAAACCCAATCCTTCGTAACACCAACAGGATTTTGGATCTATATTGATGCCTTGCTCGTAAATTGCGATCGCCCTTTCGAGTTCCCCTTGCTCCCGCAGCGCATCGCCCAGCTTCTTGTACAGCCAACTGTGCTCGGGTTCTAGCTCAACAGCACGAGCAAAAGCAACCGCTGCTTCTGACCAATTTTCTAGTGATTCCAGAACTTCCCCCAAACTATTGTACAGCCAACAATCATCGGGATTTAATTCAATAGCTTTGCGGTAAGCCGCGGCCGCCTCTTCCCAATTTTCCACTGCAATTAAAGCCTTGCCCAACCTGTCGTAAGACCAACAAAAATCGGGATTTAACTCAATTAACTTGCGGTAACTAACAACAGCCTCCTCCCACTCAGAAAGCTCCATCAGCACATCGCCTAAATTGTTGTAAGTCCAACAAAAATTTGGATTTAATTCAATGGCTTTGCGGTAAGCAGCAGCAGCTTCGCCGTATTGCTCAATCACCTGCCAAGTTTCGCCCAAAAAGTGGTAAGACCAGCTAAAATTAGGGTTGAGTGCGATCGCCTGTTGGTAAGCCGCCGCACCTCGCTCGAACATTTCTTTTTCTTGCAAACTTTTGCCCAACTTGTGGTAAGTTGAGTAGTTGCCAGACTTAATTTTAATAGCTGTTTGATACCGTTCGATCGCCTCATCCACATAACCTGCATCTGCCGCAATATTCCCCAACTTTTCCCAACCCAGAGACAAAAGAGTTTGCTCCTCGCCCAAACTTTCATTGCCGATTTTTTTAACAATCAGTTGATAGCCTTTGTGGACTAATTTTAACTGACTTCCAAACATCTCCAGAAAAACATCAATGCCGATTTTAGTATCTTGCTCCGGGCTGTCGGGAAACGTAAACTGATAATCGTCAAAAATCATCAATCCCCCAACTTTCACCAACCTCCAAGATAAAATCGCATCTTGCAGAGCGCTGGTGGGTTTGTGACAGCCGTCAACGTAAGCAATATCGTAAAATTCTGAATCCAAGTTTACTAATAAATCTTGAGAGTAACCTTCCAATTCAATTACCTTCTCACCAACCCCCGTTTTAACAATATTGCCCTTAAAAGTTTCTTGAAAATATAAATCGATGCAAGTGATTTTGGCAGTCTGATGAGTTAAAATATTATCTAGCAGCCAGCAAGCCGACATTCCTTGAAAACTACCGATTTCCACCACTTGAAAATCTGCAATTCCTGTAAGCGGCTGCAAGTGCCGTTGCCAAATAGGAATATTGTGGGTAAACCAATCTTGAGTAAATTGATAATCTTTCTGTGCACACTCAGGCCAACCCCTCAATGCGCTCGCTTGTTGATGGCAAACGATCGCTTCTTCCAATTCCCCTAATTGCGGTAAAATATTGCCTAAATCATTGTAAGCCTTAGAATTAGTCGGATCGATCGCAATTTGGCTGCGGTAATTAGCAATTTGTACGTATAACTCCTGTTGTTGCGCGCGAACTTCCTTGAGTTGCGCGACAACTTCCGCAGCATTGGGTTCAATCTGCACGGCCATGCTATAAAATACGATCGCACCTTCGAGCTGCTTCTGTTTCGCTAAACTATTGCCTAAATTTATAAAAAAATCAGCTCCATCTAACTCAATTTTTAGCAATTTATGGAAAAATTCCCCGCTACCAAGTGCCTCAATACCTTGACAGAAAGTTGCGATTGTGCTGTCTAACCCCGATTCACTGCGCTTCCGCAAAACATATCCCAACCTCTGATTAATTCCTCTCAAATTAGGTTCAAGTTGAATCGCGCGCAGGAAAGCAGCAACAGCTTCATCCCAGGATTTTTCGCAGGTTAAGGCAATTCCCAAATTGCAATAAAACCAAGGAATATCTGAATTTAGTTCGATCGCTTTGCGGTAGGAAATAACAGCTTCTTGCCACAGCTTTTTGTGAGCAAAAGCTTCTCCTAGATAATTATGCGCCCAATAGGAATTATTATTAATTGCCAGAGTCTGGCGGTAACATTGAATAGCTTCATCAAACTCACCTTTCTGCACAAAAACATTGCCCAAACCAAGGTAAGCACGAGCATAATTAGGATTGAGTTCAATGCTTTTGCGGTAACAGGCGATCGCCCGATCGCCTTCTCCTCGCTCTGCCCAAGTTTGACCCAAGCTGTGGTAAGATTCAAAAGAATCTGGATTGATGGCAATGGCTTGTCGGTAATTGGCGATCGCCTCATCCCACCGTTTCTGTGCGACCAGCATTTCGCCCATATTGTGATAAGCTGTTGCCAGTTGCGGGTCTAGTTCAATTGCCTGCGAATAACACTCAGTAGCGCGATCGAGCTTTCCCAATTCAACTAAACTATTTCCCAGAGTGACGTATTCCTCAGCCGTTGCCCAATTTGGCTCGATCTTGAAAGCTTGATACCAACAGTCTGCCGCCTGTGCTCGCCGATCCAACTGCATCCAAATTTTCGCCAACAGCCGATAAGCCGCGGCAAAATTCGGTGCTAGGGCGATCGCTTTTTCACAACTTGCGATCGCCTTTTCCCACTGTTTTCCTTGAGAATACAAACTGCCTAGATTAGCATACACTTCCGGCAAATTCGGATTGCGATCCAGTGCCGCTTCATACCACTGTTTAGCCTGCTCGACTTCACCTTGAACCTGCATTACCTTCCCAAGTGTCTGACAAGCCACCGCCAAATTCGGTTCAATTTTCAGCGCTGACTCGCAAGCAGCAACTGCCTCATTCAACCTTCCTTCAACCAAATAAACTTCTGCTTGCCGATTCAAATCAACCGCTGCTTTTTCCATCTTCTCAATCGAGGGCATAAATAAACTTACTCCAGACGCCAGCTAACCCAAACCAACTACTTCAACCATCCTTTTCAGCGAACTCATGTTCACTAAAATATCCTCAGTCAGCGAATTTTGATACATTAACTGTCTAATAGGATAACATTCAAAAGCCTCACCAGCTAAAAAGTAATGTTCCAACTGCAAATATTGACTAATTCCCCAGTAATAATGACTGATATAATGAGGCGACACCAACTCAATTACTTTAGTTCCAGATTTACCAAAAATCGTATTTGTTAACCCGCTACCGTGGGCAGCAACTATCACCTCAGCATGGTAAAAATGAGCAATTTGCTCTGCCAAAGACATCGACTCAGGTAAAATAGAAACAAAGCCCGATCGTGCCAAAACCTCAACCACATCTTCCTCGTTCAAAACTCTGCGATATCTGGCTTTGCTGCGACTGATGTAAATGCGCTTTGGATAACTTGAACCAGGTATAATTCCCTTGAGAAACTCCCGCCTCAAAAAATCGATCGCCCATCCGGACGGCCAGCCCAAATATCCCGCAAAAGAAGGTACAATTAACTCTGTTGCTTGCAGGTGAGGAATGCGATCGCTCTCCAAAACCTTTTCCTCGGGAATCCCCAGAATCCGGAGACTTTCCCGTTGAAATTCGTGCTGACAACTATTCACCAAAAACCAATCAATTTCCGCCAAATCCCTACCGCTGCGCCGCAGCAATTCTATCCTCGGCAAAACGTCCACCATCCAATGAAAATAGACATTTCCCGATAAACCAGAAAGCACCGCCACGCTGCCGTCTATCTGCTTTAAAGGTGGAAAGGATTCTAACTTAAAAACGCTATGTTTTCTGATATCATGCTTCTCGCATCCCGGCAACAAACCCGGATAATCTCTCGACACATCAGCCAGCAAATAATTATCAGGAGTCATGACAGCAATCGCCTTGCAAATCAGCCAATAATTTTGCTGCGGCACAATCCAAACTCGCCCGTTGGGAATCTGTGCGACAAAAGTTTTTGGGGAATCCACAGGTATCGGCTGCGAGTTAGACAAACGGCAAACTCCCCAACCCAAATGCACCGGATCGAACCACTTAGAAATTCTGTGCAAACACAGCCCGCAAGTTAAACCGGCACAATCGGAATTTGCCAACTGCGAATTAACAGAAAATTTAGAAGTCTGAATATTTTCTACCCTGGCTTCTGTTGCAGATTCCCAAACAATTTCCACATAATTGCCAGCATCCAACTTAGCATTAACCAGCCAATCCCAACTCGATAAATAAATACCGCACGGACGTTCTAAAGAATTGCCTTCTGAAGATATAAAACTCTGTCTGCCCCACTGTTTTGGCTGTCCATACCCGTGCAATTGCAACTCTAAAACCTGTTGATAATAATCGATCGCCCGTTCCCAATGTCCTTGTTTCTCCAGCAGTTTCGCTAACTCAAAATAAACATGAGGTAAAGCTGGTTGAATTTTCAAAGCCATGCGGTAAACGACAATTGCCGGGCCGAATCGGTGCTGCTGGGCCAAGCAATTTCCCAGCCGCCAGTAAAGCTCTGCATTTTTGGGCTGAATTTGCAAAGCTTTTTGATAATAAGCAGCGGCTGATTCATATCCGCCATACTCTGTTAAAGCATTCCCCAAATGCAGGTAAATTTCTGCTAAATAATCGCATATTTCAGCAATTGGGAATTGGGCATCGGGAATTGGGAATTGGGCATCGGGAATTGGGAATTGGGCATCGGGAATTGGGAATTGAGCATCGGGAATTGGGAATTGGGCATCGGTAATAAATCTTCCTTCTTCCTTGTTCGCTTTTCCTTGTTCCTTGTTCCTTGTTCCTTCTTCCTTCTTGCTTCCAGTTAGCGCTTTCAGAAATCGATCGCACGCAGCGATCGCCCTTGACAACTCATCATCCTCTACAGTGGCAACTTGCCTCGTTTCTCCCAAACGGCAGTAAGCCTCAACAAATTCTGGCTTGAGAGCTACCGCCTGCTGAAAATAAGGCATGGCTTCGGCAATTTTGCCCAAAAACATCAAAGAAAATCCGGCGTCTGTATAGCCGGAAATATGTTGGGGATTGAGTTCGATTACCCGATCGAAACAAGCAACCGCCGCCAAATGTTCCCCCTGCAATTGCCAAGCTTTCCCTAGATTGTAGTGAGCCAAAACCATCTCCGGCGCTAGCTCGATCGCGCGACGGTAAGATGCGATCGCCTTTTCGGGACTTTTTTCGTGGAACACCTGGCCCAAATTATTGTGCGGCGTTGCCCATTCCGGCTTAATCTCGATCGCCCGCTGGTAAATCTCGATCGCCTCAGCAGGGCGATCTTCCTTCAGCAAAATCACGCCCAAATTGCTGTAAGCTTCTACATAATCGGGCCCGAGGGCGATCGCCTGACGGTAGCTATCAATTGCCGCTTCTAGCTGATTATTTTCATTTAAAACCACAGCCAGATTGAATACAGCAAGTAAATAATCGGGTTTTTGGGCGATCGCCTTTCGGTAACAGTCGATCGCCCCCAACAAATTACCCTGATTGTGAAAAACATTTCCCAAGTTATAATTTAACTCCGGCCAGTCTGGCTTCAACTCCAGAGCTTTGCCGTAGTGAAAAGCCGCCTCATCCAGCCAGCAATACTCACTGTAAAGTTGACCCAAGTAAGCATGGGCCAGCACAAACGTTGGCGAAATCTCCAAAGCTTGCACAAAAGCATCTCTTGCTGCCGTCGGATCTCCGCTCGCTTCGAGGATTTCGCCTAAAGTGGTGTAAGCTAGCGGCGAAAATGGCTGTCGTTCGATCGCCTGATGGCAAAAATCGATCGCCTGACTTAACTTTCCCTGCTTCAAATAAACTTGGGCTTGCCGGATGTATTCTTGAGTGGTCATTGCTTGCCGTGCAGTTGCGGTTGCTTTACCGCTTCAGGAAAACTTATAAATTCTGATTTGAAAGTTTGATATTTTCAGACTATCTATATTTTAGGCGATCGGGTTCACAATTTTTATTACCCGGAGATCCTCCTAAATCCCCCTTAAAAAGGGGGACTTTGATGAAGTTCTTGTCCCCCCCTTTTTTAAGGGGGGCTAGGCAGGGTGGTTTTATTGTCGGGAAAAGAAATCTGAAACTACCAAAATTATCGCTCAAAGATTGGCTCACGCTTGGGCGAAGGTACGTAGTTGCGCTTCAGCGCTCTTTATAAGATTAGGAAAGAGCGCCCAAGCGCAACTACGTACCTAATTTGTGTGACCACAATAAAACCACCCTGCTTTTTAAGGGGGAGTAGCGGGCAAGCTAAGGGGGGATCTGGCTTAACCCAAGGGTCTTGATTTATATTTTGTGCGATCGGGCAAAATATTAATTCGGTCGATCGGTGTTGGTCGATTTTTTTTAATGCCCTTGCTTCACTTGAGCCCTTGAATATTTCAACCTCACCCCGCTGTTGGCAGAATGAGGTTGAAATCCTTTCAAACTATCAGCTTTTGTGAGAACAGCCCCGGATAAAATCCGGTGTCGCCCCACAACCGCCAGTTGTTTTAGAACAGCTCGAAGTTGTTCGAGGTAATAGTCAGGCCAGGCTGCAACTGAGCAACCTGTAACACTCCGTTGCCACCGTTGAAGAACAACGCACCGTTTGTCGGGTCGTAGATCAACTTGTTACTGGTGGATCCTGGGCTGCTGGCGCTGAAACCAGAAACGACGACAAACTCGCTCGCCTCGAAGCTGCTGCCCAAACCAGCGAACACACCGCCCTGCTTCAAGCGAATCTTATCTTCACCCGGTGTAAAGTCAGTGATCGTGTCTATGCCGTCTAATGTGCCGGTAGCGGCGGAGGTGGCGAAGTAGAACGTGTCGCTGCCAGCACCGCCAGTCAGGACATCGCTGCCTCTGTCGCCAGAGATAAAGTCATTGCCAGCGCCACCATCGACAGTATCGCTGCCTTTACCGCCCCAGAGGGTATCGTTGCCATCGCCACCGCTGACAGTATCGCTGCCTTCGCCGCCGAACAGGGTATCGTTACCAGTTCCGCCGAGTACGAGATCGTTGCCTTTGTCTCCAGAAACCAAGTCATTGCCAGCACCGCCGTCGAGCTGGTCATTCCCTTTGCCGCCAAAGATTCTATCATCGCCGTCACCACCAGAGACAGCATCGTTGCCACTGCCTGAAACGAGGGCATCGTTACCGCTGCCGCCGCCGAGACTGTCATTGCCGCCACCGGAAAAAATGATGTCGTCCCCACCGTTACCGGCGATGACATCATCGCCCCCAAAGGTCAGGATGATATCGTTGAGATTGCCTGCACTTAATCTGTTTGCGCCTGTGGTGCCGACAACACTGGAGCCGCCAGCTCCTGGCAAAGAAACTGCTGGTTGTGTTGGATTAGTTACCTGTGTCATTTACACTCCTCCTAAAAGATGAATCACTTTTCTACAATACACTTTTCCCTCCAAAGGGATTCAATAAATCGAACCGGACATCGGTTGAGACCCTAATTGACCCGGCTGCTATAAGCTGTCATGTAATTTAATTTTTGACATACTCACCGCCCTAAAAGTGCGGTGATTCTTGACGCTTCATCGACTGATGCTGGTCGTAGTCTTACTCTGTCTCTGCGTCCGTTTAGAGTCTCCCAATGCCCTATGGCGACTTTTTACTCTGCTATCCTACGGTTGGAGCTAACCATTGCCCTTATAGCCGTCTCTAAGTTTGCCCGCATCGTAGCTGTTTCAACGCGTCTTGGGCCTAGAAATCTTTTGAGTGTTGTTATATTACAGGCTTTGCCAATAAAATTAGGAACAATTAAAACCGTCCTAAAAGGACGGGGCTTGTATCCCAAATTTTTGGTCAGCAGGGAGCCGGGAACCGCGAGTTGAATCTTGTATTCGTTGAGCAGCAAGTATCAGTTGTTTTCTGCCTTGGACTCTCGGCTCCATCACTCCCTCCTCTAGCACGAAAATATTCCACTTAAACGTTTGTGAGTCTACCATACGTACCTTGGGTGCCAAGTCTAGACATTTGCTTCTTACTTCATCGGGAGCATGGGAGCGGTTATCCCTCGGTAAGCTTTCACGATGAAAGCCAAGCGCGATAAATTAATTGCTCTCAAGATTGAGAAATTGCACCGCAGTCCTTGGCAACTGTCGATCGCCCGAAAGTTCGATCGCCCGCAATCGAGCTTAAACTGAGTTGCGATTTTTCAGTAGACTCTGAATCACGAGACTTTTAAGTTCCGCCCAGAGTTCCCGAAAAATAAAATTTGTTGAGCAGCACATTATTCCCTGGAAATTCAGCCCATCGGCGTGAACCCCCAGAGTTATGATTTGAGATTTTTATACTCTAAGATTATTTATATTTTGGCGATCGATTTGGCGATCGATTACTTAAGCACATAGCATCACTTTCTTAAGATTGAAGCCTTCAAAATTGTCAGACTGCCACGTGAGAACAGCCCCGGAATCTGTCCGGTGCTGTTCTCACAATAGCTAGTTTCTCTAGAACAGCTCGAAGTTGTTCTTGCTGACAGCAGTGGAGCTAAGATTGAGCCCCGGTTGCAGTTGAGCCACAGTCTTCACTCCGCCGTTACCTGGATTGTAGTACAACAAACCGTTTTGCGGGTCGTAGACGATCTTGTTCAAAGTATTTGCTGGTGCGCTTCCGGGAGCAAAACCAGCAACCACGATAAAGTCGGTAGCATCGAAAGAGCCACCCAAACCAGAGAAAGCATTGCGATCGAAACTGAGTTTATCTTCACCGGGGTTAAAGTCGGTAATTGTGTCAATTCCATAATCGCCACCAACACCAGCAAAGTAGAACGTATCGCTACCGGCGCCGCCAGTCAGAAGGTCAGATCCTCTGTCGCCAGAGATAAAGTCATCCCCTCTCCCACCATCGACAGTATCGTTCCCTCGACCGCCGAACAAGCTGTCGTTGCCGTCACCGCCCAAGACGATATCATTGCCGTCACCGCCCAAAGCAGTATCGTTACCCGATCCGCCAAGTACCGTGTCATTGCCCCGATCTCCGGAGACGAAATCAGCACCATCACCGCCGTTGACGAGATCGAAACCTTTACCGCCGAAGAGTGTGTCGTTGCCGTTACCACCATCGACTACATCGTTGCCTGTACCAGCGTAGATAGTATCATTGTCGCTGCCACCACCCACACTATCATTGCCACCTCCTGAAAAAATCAGGTCATTCTCACTGCCACCAGCAATGATATCGTTGCCCCCAAAAGTTAGGATGATATCCTCTTCGATCGTTCCACGTATCCTGTTATCGCCTTGGGTGCCGATAATATCAAGTCCACCCCCACGATTTTCAACTGCCGATTGTGGCTGAGTTGGATTAGTTACCTGTGTCATTTACATTCCCCCCCTAAATTATTTTTTCTACTTGTTCCCTTCAACGGGATTTCATCAATTAAACGGGACATCGGTTGAGACCCAGATTGACCCGGCTGCTATAGGCTTTCATGTACCATTTTTAATGGGACTATGCTCTTTGATAGAACTTGCACGCCAGATGGCAAATAATGATCGATCGCACAAATTGCGATCGTCAGGATTGCGTAATAATTAACAGAGTGCCATTTCTTAGTACGCTTCAATCAACCTGACTGTTCAGTTAAAATATTAGTTCCCCAAAAAAACAAAAACACTAGATTTATCTCCAAAGCATTAAGCAGCAAGGTTTTAGAGGCCGAAATGAGTTATCCCCACAAGTTATCTGTGGGAATGGCCCGTGCATAAGATATTTTCTGTCATGGGAAGCACGTCAACGCAGCCTTCCACAACAAATCAATAGCAGCCCTTTGTAAAAGTGTCAGTGCTGCCTAAGTCTTAGGTAAGTTGGAATACAGCTATATTTAAAAAATTAATTTTATAAATTATAGTTTTCAGCAATTATTTATTGCTAATTGCTAATTCCGACGCGCTCGAACACAATAAATTAACAATTAGCAATTTCCCGAAAAAATCGTTGGCATTCATAGACAAGCTGTACTATTTACCCGCTCAGTGTGATTCTAAGTCTGCTGGTGACCCGTTGACATAGCTCTGGCTGTCGTAGCTGTAGATGTGAGCGTCAGTTTGGAAAAGATAATTGATTGAACTAGCTGCATAGTAGGTCAGCACTAGCAGCGACACTGCGTTAAGAATTCCATAAATTCGCTTCTCAGACATTTCGTTCATTTTCACTCCTAGGGTTTGTGCAAATAGTGAATTTTGATACTGTGACGGCACTTTTTTGGGGAAGTTCCCAAAAATGCAGCACCAGATCAAAATTCCATCGCTCGCCTTATAAACTCACTCGTTATTCCTCCCATAAAACAAGTCCTGCTTGAGACAAGCAAGAGTTTTGTTGGCTATTTCATATTGAAGTCTCTGCCTTTAATTGTGTATCTAACTGTGGTAAGAGTTTCGGACTTGTGGCGATGTCGAACTCTACAATTTTCTGTTGGAAAGCTGCTACAATCTGTCAATATCTAACATCAAAAGCTTACAGGGTAAAGAGTATAGCTTTTTATCAAAAACCAGCAATGATTTTCGCCAATTCGATTAATGGTACGCAGAAGCCGGAAATAATAAAAATCATTAAGTTGTCAGCCGAACGCTAAAATATGTCTGAAGTTATACTCTTGCCAGCAAGAGAACGTGTTAAATTTCCTGTTAAGTTTGAGCTTGGTGGAGGTGGCAAGATAATTTATGACTGAAAAAATTTTGCGGTCGCTGTCCAAAATCGGGGTCTCACACTTTTGACCAATAATATCAATCCCAAATCGAAAATCGAAAATCCTCTCTTCCCCCGAATTTATCCGTGGGGTCGCCTCTAAAATCTAAAATCTAAAATCTAAAATCGATTGACTGAGTGGCAGCCTTAAATCACAATCTCACCAAATAACAGCAGGCATCAAAAAACAGAAGGCAGAATTTGATAGCGGTAAAAACATACTGTTTTAGGATTCAGTATTTTTATTATCTGATTCCACCTTCTAGATGCCACGTTTTGTAATAAAACAAGATGATTTACTCGATGGGAGGAGCGAGGAATGATGATTCAGGCAAGATGACTAACTATGTTTGAGTCAGTTACTTCCACAATTTACTATAATTTTTGCTCTGCTTTAGCTTCTTGTTCAACCGACTTTCTGCTACTAATTTGAAACAGGGATAAGGGTAGAACAATAGGCCAAACCAGGGGGCCGAGTAGTAAGGCTACCCAAGAGAGCAAGTCTTTTTTGGATGTTGAAGTATCGTTCCAAAAAACAATGAACCAAACCACAAAAACGATTAAGGAAACCGAAAAGTAGCCAATAATGAGCATTCTTTTACCTGCCTGCCTATAGATGGGGTCGAAGTATTGATAATTTATTGTATCTCAGGCTGCGGCTCGCCGATCGCAACTGGAGGCCTTGGTGAGGAGTGTTGAAAACGAACAGTTTTACCAGTCTGGGAGTCCACAGCCTAGGATGTCGGAGGCACACCGACGAAACCACCAACAATCGCGCTCAAAGTCTTGCCATCAGGAGTTTTTGAGGTTTCGTCCAACCTGGAGGCTACCGCCACAATCACAGCCAATGCGATCGAGGTCTCTCCTTTTAGGTGATTTGACTCACGTACAGTTGGAGATTTAGATCACAAGCTGATCTCAGAAAGATCACAGAGCTTAGCCGACGGCCATCACCCTACTCTGTTCTCAAATGCTGGATATTAGAATAGCCGAGTTCAACGAGATTTCATGCAAACTCTGACTTTAAAATCCGATCGCACGATCGCTGAACTATTTTATCAAGTCACCCATTCGGGTAATCTGAGTCGTACCGAAAGTCACGGACTGCGTGCACTTTGTGAAAGCGCTCTCAGCGAAGACGATCGAGATGCAGTCAACCGCCTACTTCACGCCATCCGCCGCGGATGGGTCAGAATTTCCGATTAGTACCCTCAGACAGCAATTTTAGATCGGTAGTTCTACTCTGTCTGGTGTAAAGCTTTGCCCGCAAGTAAGATTTGAGTGAGTAGGTCTCTCCATTAACCCTCTCACAAATATTTTCTGCTGCGATCGTTGCGATCGCACCCGGTTTCTTGAAGATGCCGGGATTTTTGATGCAAAACCGTTAACAGTCCTTAGTGCTGTCCCCGCACGCGGACAGTAGTCAGTAGTCAGCAGCGGGCACTCATTAAGTATATCTACGGAAAAAAAAACTACACAAAGATACCCAGTAAATGCAAGCAAAGTGGGTTTCCCAACACCGTAAAAGTTTTACGTTTAATATCGGTTGATTTAGTTAGGAGTAATTACTTAGTAGTCATCGCAAAAAAAAGGCAGTACATTGTAGGTGTTTTTCAGCGTCAAGATCGCTCATATACAAAAGAGTAAATGAGTGTTCTCACCCCTCAACGCATCTATGTTTATTGGTAAGGACATACTTAGTGATTTGTTAAATTAATATTAATTTGTTTGTCAGCAGCTTTTAACAAAAAACACAGATTTTGGAGTTACTAAAAAGGAGGAATCGGGACGGGGTTTGTGTTTCGAGATGCTCTCTCGATCGAGGAAACATCCGCTCCCCAAGTCCGATTGACACAAATCACCAATCAAGACAGAATCGATCACATTTACTGGCGTATTTGAATCACATAAATATTTGGAAAATCAGTCAATAATGTCAAAAGTGATTTCAAAAAAAACCAATGATGACCCAAACGTTTTTACCTCAATTTACGATTGCAGAGCTAGTGTTTCAGGTATATCACTCCGGTCTGCTGACTCCCACTCACCGACAACAGCTCAAGAGTGCGCTATTAAATGACTGTCTTACCGAAGAAGATCAAACAGCCATCAACCGCTTGCTCCACGCGGTTCGCCGGGGCTGGCTGAAAGTTGTAGATTAAACTGTTACCCAAAATTTTGCCACTTCTCTTTAAATGCACTGTCAATCAATTTGAGATTTGAGATTTGAGATTTGAGATTTGAGATTTGAGATTGTCTCAACAGATAAATCTGGAGATTGAACTTTGATCTAAAATTTTTGACTCTCCACTAGGCGAGTCTCGGAGGCCTGTCTCCGTTTTTGGGCGGGGTAACCTGAAGATCGAATTAAATCCCCTCAATAAAATCTGGAATTAAGCTAAATGTAGGGTGCGCCACCAGCACCCTGCGGTTTTAAATTCTGTGTTGCAAGCTTATTTACTCCGAGATTGTGCCGTCAGGCATCATAGCTTCTCTCAGATTCGCCTCCTTCCAATTTGTCCCGCGCAAAGAAGCTTGATGCAAGTTTGCTCCCCTGAAATTTGCTCCCTTAAGGGAAACTCCGCTCAAATCTGCTAGATGCAGATTTGCACAAATCAGGTTAGCTCCGCTCAAATCTGCTCCCTTCAAATTAGCTTTTTCGAGATTTGCTTCTGTCAAATTAGCCCAACTCAAATTTGCTTGAGTGAGATTAGCATGGCTGAGATCGGCTTGTGTTAAGTTGGCGTCAGTTAAATTTGCTTGAGTCAGGTTGATTCCGCAAAGTTTTACTTCTGTCAAATTGGCACCTTGCAAGTTAGCGTTAACTGCATAAACTTGAATCAAAATTGCCCGTTGAAGGTTGGCATCTCTGATGTCTGCACCCCTGAGACTCGCCCCCGTAAAATCTGCCCCGCTGAGCACGGCACTCCGCAAGATAGCTCCGCTCAAGTTCGCTCCCATCGCCTCGCATTCGCCGAAATTAGCCGACATGAGGTTGGCTTGGGAGAAGTCGGCTTTGCTGATATCTGCTTGATACAGATTGGCTCTGTAGAGCGTTATGCCGATCGCACTTGCACCTGTTAAACTAGCTCCAGTTAAGTCAATATCGCGCAAATTTGTCCTTGACATATTGATCCCAGCCAGGTCTACTGTACGAAAAACCCGTTCTCCGGCTGCATACCGTCTGAGAAGTTCCTCTGCATTCATGTCTTTTTCCCCAAAATATTGAATAATATCTTTGATATTTCAATAATATTTGGCATGAGTGACCTTTACGTTTCTTGGTCTGAGTACCACCGAAAAATTGAAGATTTGGCTGTAAAAATTAATGAATCTCAATGGAAATTCGATCGCATTGTCTGTTTGGCGAGGGGAGGGCTGCGCGTCGGCGATACTCTGTCGCGGATTTTCGACAAACCTCTGGCGATTTTAGCAGCCTCGTCCTATTGTGGGGCGGAGGGAAAAGTCCGGCGGGCGATCGAGTTTGCGCCTAATTTAACAATGGTGGGCGATAATTTGGGCAGCCACATTCTGCTAGTTGACGATTTGGTGGATTCGGGAATTAGTTTAGAGCAAGCTATTGTTTGGCTGAAGAGTCGTTACGGCGAGGATATTCAGGAAATTCGGACTGCTGTGCTTTGGTACAAGGCTTGTTCTGTTGCGAAGCCGGATTATTATGTAGATTATTTGCCGGATAATCCTTGGATTCATCAACCTTTTGAAATGTACGAAAAGATGAGTGCGGCTGATTTGGCGGCGAAAGCGGGGAGTTACTGAAATCCGCCCCTAGCCCTGTTTTGTTTGTAGTTGCTGTTTTACCCAAGCTCGAAATGCTCTGATTGTTGGGCTTCTTCCTTGGGTGTTGCTGCGATCGACATATTGGGGAATTATATCAATAATGGGAAAATATAAGACGGCGGTTGAAACCGCGTCTACAAAAACGAATTCCGCCTCCGCGGAATGAAGAAATAAATGAAGAAAATCGCGTAATTTTCACCATCTTATCTTCAACCCGCGCACCATCCGGGTTTTGTTTGTATAGACGCGGTTTCAACCGCTCCATCTAAGAATCAGCGAACCGAAAGAATACGATCGCCCAATTCCATGCTTTTTGTCAAAACTTCCTGCCGCGCCCACCGATCCGCAGCCAAAATATCATCTAAAGCCGGACTTTCACAGTTATCAGCTTGATGTTTGTCGCACACCTTTTCAATCAACTTCGGAATATCCAAAAATGTAATCTTTTCCGCCAAAAATAGCGCTACAGCCTGTTCGTTTGCCGCATTCAGCACCGCCGGCATCGAACCACCGGCACGTCCCGCCGCATAGGCTAACTGCATACAAGGATACTTTTCGTGATCTGGTTCTCGGAAAGTTAAATCACCGGATTTTACTAAATCTAGCTGCGGCCAATCTGTCTGAATTCTTTCCGGCCAAGACAAAGCGTAAAGTAGGGGCAAACGCATATCCGGCCAGCCCAATTGTGCCAAAACCGATGTATCTTGTAGCTCAATTAACGAGTGAATGATACTCTGGGGATGGATGACAATATCAATGTCATCATAATCCATGCCGAACAGGTAATGAGCCTCAATTACTTCTAATCCTTTATTCATCAAAGTAGCAGAATCAATGGTGATTTTCTGCCCCATCGACCAATTCGGATGTTTCAAGGCATCGGCGACTGTTACTTGTGCTAATTTGTCGATCGGCAAATCTCGAAAAGAACCGCCCGAAGCTGTGAGAATAATTCGGCGCAACCCTCCCGCCGGTATGCCTTGGAGGCATTGAAAAATTGCCGAATGTTCCGAGTCTGCCGGCAATATTTTAACCCCGTATTTTTCGATCAGGGGGTTGACAACGGGGCCGCCGGCGATTAATGTTTCTTTATTGGCTAAGGCGATATCTTTGCCTGCTTTGATAGCGGCAATTGTTGGCAGCAAACCGGCACAGCCAACTATGCCGGTGACGACGGCTTCAGCATCGCCATATTTGGCAACTTCGACAACGCCTGACTCGCCAGCAAGTAAAATAGGTTGAGGGTCGAGATCTGCGATCGCGCTTTGCAATTCCTCTAATTTATCTTCGTCGCAAATCGCGACAATTTCTGGTTTAAACTGGCGAATTTGTTGTGCGAGTAACGTTACATTTCGTCCGGCGGTTAACCCGACAATCCGAAATTGTTCCGGGTATTGAGCTACAATATCCAGAGTCTGAGTGCCGATGGAGCCTGTGGAGCCGAGAAGAGTTATTGCTTTCACAATTTTTTAAGGTTTTGTGGATTATTCTAATATTACGATTACCGGAACTAAAATTAGCGGTTAACTATGCCGCAATACGGTTCAATTAAGACAGATCCCCCCTAACCCCCCTTAAAAAAGGGGAGTAGGGGGTGGGACAAGAATGCTCTCAAAGTCAACCCCTACTCCCCTTCTTAAGGGGGATTTAGGGGGATCTCCGGCGCATAAATAGTTTTAAGTGAACCGTATTGAACTATGGCGTGGTAAGCATATTTGAAGGAATCATATTTTGAGTCGTCAGTTAGTGCCAGATTTCATGGAAAATGGGGAAAATTTTGCTGATGACCATGAGGATATCGGCGTTGGAATCGGGGAAAATATAGAAGAAGGTCGATCGCGCTTACCGTCGAGTTTGGTTTGGGCGATCGCCATTGCTGCTACAATTTTCTTTGCCTGTAGCAGTTTGCGGCACGCTTTATTCCAATCCACAGCCTTCGATTTGGGAATTTTTGACCAAGCAATTTACTTGCTGAGTCAAAACCAAACGCCGTTTTCTTCCTTGATGGGTATTCATATTTTGGGAGATCACGCTGCGGTAATCTATTATCCGCTGGCTTTGCTGTACAAAATTTACCCGGATGTGCATTGGCTGCTGTTGGTACAAGCAGTTGCTTTATCGCTGGGAGCCTGGCCTAGCTGGAGTTTAGCGCGTTTGGCGGGTTTAAATCAAGAAGAGTCTCGTGCGATCGCCCTAATTTATTTGCTCTATCCGGTGGTATTCAACATCAACTTATTTGATTTTCACCCGGAAGTAATCGCTTTACCCGCACTGTTAGCAGCAATTTTAGCAGCGCGCTTAAATAAACTGGTGTGGTTTTGTACCGCAATTCTGCTGGTGTTAAGTTGCAAGGCAGTTTTGTCTATAACCGTTGCTGCTATTGGCTTATGGCTGTTTGTTTGCGATAAAAAGCAACGATTTGGGGCGATCGCACTTTTACTCGGTGTAGCATGGTTTTTGATAGCTTCCCAAAAAATCATCCCCTACTTTAGCGGTAGCGAAGTCGCCGGAGTCGGGCGTTACAGCTATTTAGGCAAATCAGTCCTAGAAATCATCATCAACCTCATATTAAAACCACAGCTAGTATTAGGAAAAATCCTTTCCTTCGACACATTCAAATACTTATTTGTCCTCACCTTACCCGTAATTTGGCTGTTGCTGCCATTCTCCCGCAAAAGCAACCTCAAATATTTAACATCCCTAATTCCAGCCATCCCTACATTAATTATCAATATCCTCTCCGATTTACCATTTCAACGCAGTTTAGCTTATCAATATTCAGTGCCAATTGTCCCATTTTTAATCTTAGCAATTATCGCCAAAGAACAAGGAATAAAAAATACAAACATACTCAATCAACCGTTATCTAGCGCACCAAATACCGCAAAGCTACAATTTAAAAACATCCAAATTCCGCAACTGTGGCTGGGAATGCAATTACCCAAAGCAATGATAATTTGGTCATTAATAATATTCCTATTGCTGGGAGAATCCAAAGACTTTATTCTGTACGCAAATAGACTAGATACCTGGCAAGCCACACGAGAAGCAATCGCCCAAGTTCAACCCCAAAGCAGTATTTTAACAGATAATAGACTTGCTCCTCACTTTGCCCATCGCCCCACAGTCAAACTACTTTCACAAACTTCACCTCAAACAAATCTAGCTGAATTTAAATACATATTATTAAACCTGCGCCATCCGTGGCCAGATACTGAAAAAATTGGTAACACCTTAGCAAATCAACTTAAAAACGATCGCGCTTTTCAATTAACTTATCACAAAAAACAAGTTCTACTATTTAAACGCATCGCCGATTAAACCAAGAAAATGCTAACCTTACAATCCCCAAAATCCCATCCAGTATTGTTAATGATTGTCGTCACAACGATAATCTTATTTGTAGCCAGCAGCGCGCGCCACGCTTTATTTCATTCCACTGCCTACGACTTAGCAATTTTTGACCAAGCAATTTACTTAATCTCCCAAAATCAAACACCATTTTCCTCATTAATGGAAATCAATATTTTAGGAGATCATACTGCCTTTATCTTCTATCCCCTAGCCTTACTCTACAAAATATATCCCGACGTGCACTGGCTGTTATTCGTGCAAGCTTTTGCCCTAGCCTTAGGTGCTTGGCCTAGTTGGAGTTTAGCACGTCAAGCGGGATTAACTGAACCAAAGGCGATCGCCATTTCAGCCATGTATCTGCTATATCCCGCAGTATTTAACGTCAATCTGTTCGACTTCCACCCCGAAGTCATAGCAATGTCCGCCATTTTAGCAGCAATCCTAGCCGCCAGACTGAATAAAACATTGTGGTTTTGTGCAGCCATCCTCTTAATCTTAAGCTGCAAAGCCGTGCTATCTTTGACAGTCTTGATGATGGGAGTTTGGTTATTCTTCTTTGAGAAAACCCGCAAGTGCGGACTCATCGCTATATTTCTCGGTGCAGCCTGGTTTTTGATAGCTACTCAAGCAATCGTACCATATTTCAATCAAGGCAAACAACACGCAGGTGTCGGGCGATATCAATATTTAGGAAACTCAGTTTTGGAAATTGCGATTAATTTAATCTTGAAACCAAATCTCATTTTAGGCCGTTTGTTTTCGACTGATACTTTCGGATATTTGATTTTATTATTTTTCCCTGTAATTTGGTGGCTTTCCCCGCGCCACCTGTCACCATTAATAGGTGCTTTTCCCATGCTAGTGATGAATATTCTTTCGGATATTGACGCCCAGCGAGATTTGATTCACCAGTATTCAGTACCGATATTTCCCTTTGTATTAACCGTCGTAATCTCTACCATAGCAGACAGACAGATAAGAGGCAATAATTTTTGGAAAAATGCCGGAAATTATCTATGGAATCACCGCAATTTGATGCCGCGAATTTGGAAGCCCGTCTCGAAACGCATTTCGATTAAATCTGTCAAACATATCTGGATGCGCCGCCTGTGGATTCACCGCAGTTGGAGGTGGGGAAAATTGCTATTTGCTAATGTGTCTAAATTGTTAATTTTGTGGTCGTTTTTGAGTTTCTTAATTTTAGCAAAGTATGGATATTTTGGGACAATTTATTTAGAGTCTCTCGATACTTGGCAAGCGACGCGGCAGGCAATTAATAGAGTGCAAACTCAAGGCAATGTCTTAACGGATAATTCCCTAGCAACTCATCTCGCTCATCGTGCAACAATTAAATTGTTGCATCAAGTTGCCAACGGACAAAGTTTGAATGAATTTGAGTATGTGCTATTAAATATGCGCCATCCTTGGCACGATACTGCGGATACTGCTGCGAGTGTCGTGACTCAACTGAAACAATCTCCTGCATTTAAAATTAGCTTTCAGCAAGATGATGTTTTTTTGTTTCAGAAAATCAGCAATTAGTAGACTTATTGCAATTATTCATTGATAAACCAACCGCAGATTTAAGGCAAATGCAACACAGACAGACGCAGATAATTTTAAGATAATTTGGGAATGAATACAATATGAACAATTTTAAGCTAAAATATCATCCAGTAAGTTGGCAAATCGCCCTTTTCGCCCTAATATTTTTTCTATGCAGCAGTGTACGCCACGCCCTGCTTGAATCCAACGCCTTTGAACTCGGAATTTACGATCAAGTAGCGTATCTCATCAGTCAAGGAGAAACGCCGTTTTCCTCATTTCTGGAAATTCACCACCTGGGAAATCACGCCGCTGGGGTGATGTATCCCGTGGCTTTGCTGTACAAAATATATCCCGATGTTCATTGGCTGTTGTTAGTGCAAGCAGTCGCCCTGACATCGGGGGCTTTGCCAGTTTGGGGTTTGGCCATTCAAGCTGGGTTAAAGAATAGTATAGCTTGGGCGATCGCCTGTATCTACCTTTTCTACCCCTTAGTCTTCAATGTCAACCTCTTCGACTTCCACCCCGAAGTCATTGCTTTACCCGCACTGCTAGCAGCAATCCTCGCCGCGCGACTCAATAAAACTCTGTGGTTTTGTGCTGCCATCGTCTTAGTTTTGAGCTGCAAAGCCGTGTTATCTTTAACTGTAGCTGCGATGGGATTGTGGCTCTTATGTTTTGACAAAAAACGCAATTGCGGGCTGATAGCTCTATTTCTTGGCGTAGGTTGGTTTCTGGTAGTTACTCAGGGAATTATACCATATTTCAATCAGGGAAGAGAACACGCGGGAATCGGGCGATATCAATATTTGGGAAACTCGGTTTTAGAAATAGCTGTTAATTTAATCTTGAAACCAAATCTAATTTTAGGGCGTTTGTTTTCTGCTGACACTTTTGAATATTTAGCCTTATTAATATTACCTGTAATTTGGTGGATTTCGCCACGGCATCTGACACCTTTAATTAGCGCTGTACCAATGTTGGCGATGAATATTCTTTCGGATATCCCCGCTCAACGAGACTTGATTCATCAATATTCTATTCCGATATTGCCGTTTTTGTTGGTTGCGGTAATTTCTAGTTTAGCAGATAGGAATCAGCACCAGGGAAATACAATCTTTGATAAATTGCCAATTCCTAAATATCAATTACCGAGAGTTATTGTAATTTGGTCGTTAATTGGTTTCTTAGCTTTAGCGAAATACGGCTATTTTTGGACTATTTATGTAGATTCCCTCGATACCTTGTCGGCTAGCAGAGAAGCGATCGCCCTTGTCAACACAAAAGGCAGTGTTTTAACCACTTCTCACATGGCTCCGCACTTAACGCACCGCCCTGTAGTACGCTTAACTCAGGCTCAGACGCCTCCTGGAAATCTCGCAGAGTTTGAGTATGTCTTGCTAAATCTGAGGTATCCTGGCTGGATGAGCGATCGAGCTTTTGTGCAAAACCTCATAACTCAACTCGCCAACCATCCCCAATTTACACTCAAATATCAGCGGGATGACATTTATCTATTTGTCCAAAACGCTAATAAATGATTTTATATCATCTCATATCGAGCGACATAATATTTTACCTGGTCAAATTGACGCTTAATAGCTGGTAAAAGTATAGTCATCTATTACATGACATGGGAGGCTTCAATTCCCTCCCCTTTCACTTTTACTTCGAGCGGATTAACCCGCCTCGGCTGAGCTACGCAGCTCTCTATCCCATCGCCAAAGGCATTTGGGATTGCTTTTCTCAAAATATTATAAGATCCATTAACATCAGCATTAATCAATCGACCGTCTGATGTTTTGTACAATCCTCTCTTAATTCGCTTTCCACTAAATTTGGCATCCTGGGCGCCAATATTCCCATAGACAGGAATTGGATCTAAATTTAAAAAATTCGATTTGGAAGTATAGGATTCTTCTTGTTCTATCACTTTTATTCCCATCAATTCAGCTTTGTATTTCAACATTTCAATTAGTCGAGCATGAGGAATGCTGACAAAGTTTTGATTTGTTTTCTTGCCTAAATTGATCTCATTTTTCCATTGTACGTTTTTGCCAATTACTAGC
>NZ_JAEQCX010000098.1:0-52520 GCF_020738035.1 Microcoleus sp. PH2017_28_MFU_U_A | reverse complement strand
GACTATAAACGGGCACGGATCGACCGTAAGACTACCTCGGTAGCAAGTTGAAATGATGTGTCAAGAATCCCCGTCGCTTCAGCGCGGGGAGTATGTCAACGCGCTGCACCTAATCAAAACCAGGCTTTAGATTGGCTGGAAAAACAAGTCTCGCCAGCAACTCTATCGGAGTTTCTTCGCAGGTGGCAGAATCCCAAATGATTTGAGATTAATTCCACAGATGAATCTGGTTTAAGTGTTCTGAAATTAGGTCGATCGCAGATTTTAGGCAGATGTAACCGACGATGCAACGCAGATGTATTTCAAGATAGTTTCCGAATGAGTGCAAGAAGTCTCTTTGAGAATTAACTCGACTCAAATCTCCCCTTCTCCCCCTCTCCCCTTCTCCCCCTCTCCATCGAACATAACAGACAATCTAGGCGCTACAGCTTACTCTCATCTTTGACGGTAAGAGAATTATCTGATAAAGTTATAGCCAATATCAACGTTTTTTAATTTTATTCACAAAAATCCAGGGCAGTGGCGAGTTTGTGCCAGCGTCAAGTATAGCGCCTGCAATCAAATCACCCCCGATCGCGCTTTTAAATCTTTTAAATTTTAAAACCGAGCGGGCAGCCTGTAACAATCATATCTATGGAAATCCCCTTTAACATCACCCTGTTGATGGTCATGACCGTCACCTGTGGTATCAGCGCTCAAGTTCTGGCCGCTTATCTGAAAGTTCCGGCGATCGTATTTTTGCTGCTATTCGGTATTTTAGCAGGCCCGGATTGCCTCGGACTGTTGCACCCCAATCTGTTGGGCAGCGGTTTAGAAGTTATGGTGTCTCTTTCAGTAGCCTTAATTCTGTTTGAAGGCGGCTTGAATTTGGAATTGCGAGATTTAGGCAAAGTTTCCGGTAGCATTCGCAATTTAGTTACTTTCGGCACTTTAATTACGCTCATTGGCGGCGGAATGGCAGCACACTGGTTGGGGGAATTTCCCTGGCCGATCGCATTTCTGTATGCTTCCCTAGTCGTCGTCACAGGCCCGACAGTCATTGGCCCGTTGCTCAAACAAGTATCCGTTGACAAACAAGTCGCCGCCTTGCTAGAAGCCGAAGGCGTTTTAATCGATCCAGTCGGAGCAATTTTGGCGGTATTGGTACTGAATATTATCTTAAACGGCAATGCTGATTTATTGGTCTTGTTCCGAGATTTAATCGTTCGCCTTTTAGTTGGCGCAGTCGTCGGAGTTGCCGGAGGGTGGCTGCTGGGATTCATTCTCAAGCGATCGCAATTTCTCTCAGAAGACTTGAAAAACCTAGTAGTTTTAGCAGGTTTGTGGGGATTGTTCGGCTTATCAGAAGAACTCCGCAGCGAATCAGGACTGATGGCAACAGTCCTCTCCGGCATCGTCCTCAGAGCGGCTGCTGTGCCGGAAGAACGGCTGCTCAGGAGGTTCAAAGGTCAACTCACAGTCCTCGCCATCTCCGTCCTGTTCGTGTTGCTGGCGGCCGATTTATCCCTCGCTAGTGTAGTTGCGCTCGGTTGGGGAAGTTTGTTTACAGTTTTAGCCTTAATGTGGGTAGTGCGGCCGATCAATGTGTGGCTGTGCACTTGGAACAGCGGCCTGAACTGGCGGCAAAAATTATTTGCTTGCTGGGTAGCGCCGAGGGGAATTGTCTCAGCGTCGATCGCCTCTTTATTTGCCATCTTGCTCACCCAGCGCGGCATCAACGGCGGCGACTCAATTAAAGCCTTAGTTTTCCTGACAATTATTATGACTGTTTTCGTACAAGGGCTGACAGCGGGATGGATAGCTCAACTGTTAGGAGTCACCTCAAAATCAGCAACAGGTGCAGCAATTGTCGGGTCAAATCCTTTAAGCAGATTAATTGCTCGCTTATTTCAAGAACGCGGAGAATCAGTCGCAATTATCGACACCAATCCGGAAGCTTGCGCGCAAGCAGAAAGAGAAGGTTTGCGAGTATTTTTGAGTAGCGCTCTCGACCATAGCGTGTTAGAAGAAGCCGGACTCGATTCGATGGGAACATTTTTGGCAATGACTAACAACGGCGAGGTAAACTTAGTATTAGCTCAGCGAGCAGCCGAGGAGTTTGCACCGCCGAGGGTTTTGGCATTATTCCCCAAAGACCCGCAAGCAAATGCGCCTGCAAATAATAGTAAAATTAATCAAGCCTTTGTCTCGGATTTGTCGCTGAAGGATTGGAACGAATATTTGACCGACAGCGAAGTAAAATTAGGGGAAACCGAGTTAAACAGCGAGGGATTGCAATTTCAGATTGCTCACTTGCAAGCTTTGGTGCAAGCCGGGGAGTTGGCGCCGCTGCTACTTGAAAGACAAGGATACTTGCAAGTTGTGTCGGCAACAGAGATTTGGCAAGCGGGCGATCGCATTATTTATTTGCTCTACGATCCTACACCAAAATTGTTAAAAAGATTGTCCGGTTCGTCCAACTCTCGCTTGACTTTGGAAAAGCATCAGGTAGTTGAAGAAGTGCCGATTCCTGCTCCGGTTTTAGAGAATGTTTTGGAGGAATCTATAATTGAAAAGGAAGCAGAAGTTTTGCTACCACCTGTTTCGCGGTAGGGACAGAGAGGGAGAAGAAGAGAGAGGGAGAACAGGAGAGAGGGAGAAGGGGAAAGAGGGAGAAGGGGAAAGAGGGAGAGGATTGTTGATATGCGATCGAAATACACAATTTGGCGGTACGGGAGGTTGACTTTTTTGTACAGATTCCGACTGCACTCTTTGCTGTGCCACTCTCATCGCGGAATCCCACAAATTTTTGTTGCGGACTCTTTCATCCGGGTCGATAATTCCTGCATCTTTCAATACCTCTGTCAGCAATTTCCACAAATGATAAGCAACGTATCGCCCTAAGTAGCATATTTGATAGTTCCGCGCGATCGCATAATTATTCTTGATTTCTTGGTATGTCAAACCATTTAAAACTCCTTGAATAATTTCTCGCTGTAAGCCGTTCAATGGTTCGCCTCTCTTTTCCTTTACCAGGTTATCTAGAATGTTTGTAGCTGATTCTGCATTCATAAAGTTACGCGGTAAGTTGACAGTTGACAGTTGACAGTTGACAGTTGACAGTTGACAGTTGACAGTTGACAGTTGACAGTTGACAGTTGACAGTTGACGGTTGACAGTTGACAGTTGACAGTTGACAGTTGACAGTTGACAGTTGACGGTTGACGGTTGACTGATGATTTAGGATTACTTAAATCTTAAGCAACCCAGATGGGAAATTCATTCGTTCTACCCGCAGAGTTGATGAGGTATGAGGTGCAAGATTGATTGCGGGAAAGTGCAAAGAGAAGATGACTCGGCGGTTGAAACCGCTTCTTGTCAAACAAAGATAATTCGGCAGTTGAAACCGCTTCTTGTCAAACAAAGTCGGCGCAATGCCCGACGGAAGAATAAAGATCGCTCTTCACAAAAACTTACTCAGCCTCCCCAATTAAAGTAAATGCCGCCCAATTTCGCGGCTGGGGATGAGTTTTCATCGTGGTTAGCATTGCCTGCCGTAAAGCCTGTGCTTTGTCGGGATTACTTTGCAAGTTTCGATAAAATGCCTGCATCAATTCGGATGTCGGCGCATCAGGAACCGCCCATAAAGAAACAATTACACTCGGCACTCCTGCCGAAATCAAAGCGCGCGACAAACCAATTACTCCATCCCCGGTAATTCTGCCTTCTCCAGTGTTGCAGGCACTCAAAACGACTAAACTTGCTTGCAGTTTCATATCAAAAATCTCTTCTGCGGTCAATAAGCCGTCATCGCTACCAGAAGGAGCTAGGGCGATCGCACTTCCCAATCCGCGCACATCATCCAGCAACCCATGCGTGGCGAGGTGAATAATCGATGCTTGGGGCATTTTTTGGACGATCGCAGCTTTTGTCCCTTGTGCGCCTGTGATGGCTTGGGTTTTGAGCAGAGGGGCGATCGCTCTAGCTTCGGCTTCGGCTCCAGGTAGAGCAGACAATTGCCGTTTGGGTTCTCCCGGAGAGGGAGACACACTCGGCATGGTGGGATTGCCCAAGACTAAAGCGTTACCGCTGTTAGGTTGCTTCTGTGCTAACTTCTGTTGTCGAGTCAATGCCAGAACTTGAATCGAGGGGGAGGTGAGAATGGTGTGTTTTTGGATTAAGTAAGTGCCGTTGGCATCTTGCAGGGCGGGGAAGGGCACTTGGAATAGGGAACCTTGGGGAATGAAAATGACGTGGGCATTGGGGTCTTTGGGTAGGAGGCTGGCAATGGGATCGATCAGCAGTTGATGTAGCGTCGGTAAGTTGGGTTGAGGTTGGGTGGAGCCAAGACTGCTGCGACTGCGGACGGCAAGAAACTGCTGATTGCCAATGATTAGATCGGCGAGAGAGGCATTGTGTTTTTGCCAGAGGGGTTTGAGGTCAACTTGACGGAATGTGATTTCGCCCGTTGGTTGAATCACCCAGATGTAGAGCGCGGATTCTTGCGTTTCTCGTTTGCTTTGAATCTGGAAGTCGTCGTAGATTATGGAATATTGCACCAAAGTGGCATTCTGTGCTTTGGCGATTTGGCGGATTTGATTTTGGTTAGGAGAAGTGTTAATAACCGGATTGGTAGAACCTGAAGATAAGCGTTCTGTCAGGAGATCGACAAAGGCACGAGCGCGTCCCCGTTCGGCAATTTCTAAAGCGGCGATCGGGTTATTCTGAGCGACCCGGACTCGTTGTAAAGTCCGATAGGTACGAGCTTGTCCTTCAAAGATGGAGACTTTATTCGCGTCGTTGGAACCGAGTTTTTGACGCATCGATTCCCAAACTTGAATCCCATCGAGGAGCATTTTTTCAGCTTCTGTTAGGTTGCCAGCTTTCAAGAATGACGCTCCGAGGTTGTTGAGTTGATTACCCTCCCCTTCGCGATTTTTAAGTTCGCGGGCGATGGCTAAACTTTGCTGGTCATGCTCAATGGCTTTGGCATAGTTGCCCAGATAGTAGTAAGCATTACCCAAACTGCCCAGTGCCACCTGTTCCCCTTCGCGATTTTTAATTTCGCGGGCAATGGCTAAACTTTGCTGCCCATACTCAATGGCTTTGGCATATTTGCCCAGAGAGTTGTAAGCTTTTCCCAAATTCCCCAGTGCTGTACCCTCCCCAGGGCGGTCTTGAATTTCGCGGGCGATCGCTAGCTGTTGCTGTGCATACTCGATCGCTTTTGCATAGTCGCCCAGAGAGAGGTAAGTATCTCCCAAAAACTCTAGTGCTAGACCTTCCCCTTTGCGGTTTTTAATTTCGCGGGCGATGGATAACCACTGCCGTGAATACTCAATGGCTTTGGCATAGTCGCCCAGAAATATGTAAGCCTTTCCCAAAGTGGCCAGTGTAGCACCCTCTAATAGGCGGTCTTTAATTTCGCGGGCGATCGCTAAACTGAGCTGTAAATACTCAATGGCTTTGGTATAGTTGCCCAGAAAGTGGTGAGCGGCTCCCAAATTGCCCAGTGCTAGACCTTCCCAGTCGCGGTTTTTAAGTTCGCGGGCGATGGCTAAACTCTGCTGTGAATACTCAATGGCTTGGGCATAGTTGCCCAGAGAGATGTAAGCCAGTCCCAAACTGCTCAGTGCCTTACCCTCCCCTAGACGGTTTTTGAGGGCGTGATAAATTTGCAGTGCTTGTTGCCAGGAATTTATCGCTGTGACCAACTGACCTGTTTTATACTGTTGAAGCCCCTGCTGCAATAGTCGATCGGCCTCTGTTTCACGAACATTGATCGCCTGAGCAGAAACCGGGAGACCGTAAGCTTCCAAATTACCCAGTGCCACACCCTCCTCTTGGCGGTTTCTAATTTCGCGGGCGATGGCTAAGATCTCCTGAGCAACAGCCGGGAGGCCGTAAGCTTCCAAATTACCCAGTGCCACAGCTTCCCCTTCGCGGTCTTTAATTTCGCGGGCGATAGCTAAACTCTGCTGTGAATACTCAATGGCTTTGGCATTGTTGCCCAGAGAGTTGTAAGCTTTTCCCAAATTGTTCAGTGCCAAAGCCTCCCTTTGGCGGTTTTTGATGGCGCGATAAATTTGCAGTGCCTGTTGCCAGGAATTCAGCGCTGCTTGGAATTGGCTAGTCTGATACTGGTGCTCGCCATATCGGAACAGCCGATCGCCCTCTACTAGACGAGCATCCGTAGTTTGAGCAACAACCGGGAGTGAGAAATGCGGAGGAATATAAAAGGCAACAGACAAAAAGCAAAAGGCGAGGGGAAACAGGAATCCCGATCGCACTTTACAACTGGATTTAAATTTTAGCGAGTCAGGCTGCATGGGATTTTAGGGTTTGGGTTGCGGGGGTTGACGTTGTTGTTCGATCGCTCTTATTTGCCTCAATCGATCGCTCCAGTCTTTCAAAGGTTCGGCTTCCGAATTAGCCAGAGAATCTAGCAATTCCAGCACAGCCGTTTGGTTTTGAGAAGTCTCAGAGGCTTTGCGCGCTTCTGCGATCGCGTCATACCACAGCCCAGCCTTGGCATACAAGTCGATCCGCTGTTGGGGAGTTGATGCGGCTGCAAGTTGAGACTGCAATGATTCCGCAGGCTGCACCACTTGGATTTCTGCCGTCGCCACCACATTCCGCGAAGGAACATTCCGATCGCACAGCAACGCCCCACTGATAGGATTGCCCGATCGACAGTGGAGGCAGATTTGCCGGCAAAGCAACGGACATGATTCCTGGCTGACTCTCCATCTCGGTTCTGTAGAGTAGTTGGCCCGATCGAGTAAACAGCCTCAATTGCAACGGACGAGAAGTGCGATCGGGTACAAACCAGGTAAAAGTCGGATGCCCAGAAATCGTCTGTCCCATATGGCTAAACGGCACTAAGGCAGTTAATACCGCCGCTGAATCACCTTCACAACTGCCGCCGCGAGTGGTATTCGTGCCCGTTTCTTTCGGTTTAGAAGGGTTTGGAGGAGGAGTATATTTTGCCAGGGCTGCGATCGGAATCCAGAACGAAACACTCAGGATTAAACTCGCAATTCCCGCAGAGTAAATGGTTCGACGCTTCAATCCGTGAGTCATCATCTGAATCCTCTCTGTAACTATTTTCTACGGTAATCGACAATACACAAACATAATAGAGGACTGCCCGCAAACAAGACTTGCGGGAAGGTGCAAAGCATTGTTAAAGCGCGATCGCCCCTTCATATCAAGCTATAATCTCGTTAAAGCGCAGATTTTCAATGTCTTTCCACTCCCTTCTGGCAGAAGCAAACATGATTACGACTCTCAGTAAGCCGTCCTCACTCATTCATGAAATTCAGATTGAAAAGGTGGGAGATTGGACGCTATTCAAATTCACTGAATCTCTTCAACTCCGAATGGAAAGCCTGCTAGAAAAAAAGAAGGCGGATCAACTCACTCCAGATGAAGTTACACAACTAGACGCGATCGGAGAGTTAGATCGGATTTTTACCTATATCAACGCTATGCTTGCTGCCCAAAATGCCAATCAGTGATGCAGCCAAACAAGCCATACGCAAAAGAGCCAGCTATTTGTGTGAATACTGTCATTCGCCAGAACGCCTGAGCGCAAATCGGTTCACATTTGATCATATTATCCCAAAATCTTTGGGTGGCCCCGACGAAATAGATAATCTTGCACTTGCCTGTCGTCGCTGTAATGAGAGACGGTATAACTTTGTGGCTGGAGTCGATCCAGAAACCCAGGAAATTGTCCCTATTTTCAATCCTCGTCAGCAGAAGTGGGAGGAACATTTTGTTTGGCTAGACAACGGAGTTGTGATTCAAGGGATTACACCCATCGGTCGAGCAACCTGCATCCGCCTTGATTTAAACGATACACGCTATCCAGATGATGATTCTATCCGAGCAACCAGACGATTTTGGATTCAAACGGGGTTGCATCCTCCAGCAAGCGATCTATCCTAGATTTTGAAGACCCGCACCCACGATCGCTTCTCGAAAATCACCAGAACCACCGCCGTTTGGCTGACCAACTTAACTCGCACACGGTTCCCTTCGGTACATTTTGATAGCGCCGAAACGTTCCACCTAATTGTTTAGCTAAATTGTTTGCCAATTGCGTTCCTAATCCTGAAGATTGAATGTTAGTGTTTGAATCTTGAATTGTCGCTTCTATTTCAGACAGTTTCCCATTGCCATTATCTACCACCCGAATTACTTGCCGATCGCCTTCTTGAGTGCAAATTACTGTCAACCGAGTGGTTTCAATCGCGTGTTTGCCGACATTGCAAAGCGCTTCTTCGAGAAAGCGGCAGAGTCCTCGTTTGTGTTCCAACCGCAGATGTTCGGTGTTCAAAGGATCGAACTGCACTATTTTGAATTTGATCGTTTGGAGGTAGGGCAGTTCTTGTTCGAGGGTGTTGGAATAGACTTTGTAGAGCAATTCATGCAACGGGGCTTGCAGGGCTAATTCGATCGCACTTCCCATTCGCAAATGCGGTTCATCGGCGATCGCATCTCGCTGCACCGATCCGTAAACTTCCCGTAATTCTTGATTCAGGCGTTGCAAATCCGTTAAAAATGATGGGGGTGGATCTTGCTCCTGAGCAGTTCTCAAAATCACTACCAATGTTTGTAAAGGCCCGCTATGAATCGCATTAAAAGTTTGCTCGATCGCAAATTGACGTTCTTCCAACCGCAGTCGCAATTCCTGCTGGTGGCGATAGAAGAGTGCCGCCGCCCGGCCAGCCCCATTTAGCACCAAAATCAGGAACACAGGTACGATCGGCATCCACCACCCCATCAAAATTAATCCGTAACAAATCGCGATCGAGCTAATACTGGCGATTAAGAGCCCCAACAAAATTTTCCACGGCGATCGCAGAAATCGCCCCAAACTCATCCCCAAGAGTCCCCAGACCCCAATCCAGAGAGTTTCCCAGTCATCTCCCCAAACCTGAATCAACGGTCTGCGATCGAGCACCGCGCTAATAATCTGGCTGGTTTCGTGGGCTTGCATTTCCACTCCGTAAATCCGTCCGGGATTGATACCTGCGATCGCAGCTGAACTTGCCAAATCCTTTGCACTAAAAGACATCATCCCAATCAGCACAATCTTGCCTCGAATCCAGTTTGGATCTACTTTTCCCGCCTTGATTTGTGCTAGAGAAATGACTCGAAAAGGTGCCAAACCGCTGCGAACATTCAGCAAAATCTGATTACCGCCTGCATCCGCCCCCACATATCCGCCAGAATTGGGCCGCATTCTGGTCAATTCAATATTGCCAAATCGCATCGCCTCTCGATCGCGAATTCCATTACCTGCCTTAATTCCTCGGTTTGCTAAATAGCGCTCAGCCAGACGGATTGCGAAGGAAAAACGGTATTCTTGGCGATCGTTGTAAGTGCCCAATAAACTGCGGCGCTGATAGCCATCCCCATCGAGGACGAAATCTGCAAAGCCAATTTGTTCCGATCGCAGTGCGGGTGGAGGTGCGACGATAAAGCCATTGCGATCGGGCAAAGCAATCTCCACTCCGATCGCATTCTTGCTGTTACGAAACACCGATGCTAGTTCAGCGTGGCCCGGTTCAACCGGAATATCGCGGACAATATCCAGCCCGATCGCGATCGGTTCATAAGTCTGCAATCGTTTGAGTAAATCGGCAATTTCGCGATCGGGAATCGGATAAGTTTTGGCGCGTTTAATATCTTCCTCCGTAATGCCGACGATTATAATCCGTTCATCCATTGGCTCAGGAGGACGCAGCAGCAAAAATCGATCGAACGCCACCAACTCCACAAACTGAAGCGCACCCGTCAATCTAGCCATCATCACAGCGACAATCACCATCAACCCTGGAAGCGATCCTCGCCACCAAGTCGAGATATCTGCTTTCACTGCTTGCGATCGATCAGGCTTCATATCGTTTCCAGTTGTATCGGTATTGTTTAAATCTCCAAACAGTCAATCGATTTTAGATTTTAGATTTTAGATTTTGGATTGATTCCACGGATAAATCCGGGGGCTTGTACCACCTTTGAAATTATTGGTCAGTAGTCAGTAGTTCCCCCACTGTCAACTGTCAACTGTCAACTGTCAACTGTCAACTGTCAATCAATAAGTCCTGCTTCCCTAGCCCGCACTTCCGTTTGAATCCGCAGATTTTTATCTTTTTCGGGATACACTTCTAGCACATCTCGAATCTTAATCCAGTAATATTGCACAGTGCGTTCACAAACATTCATCCGTTTGGCGATCGCAGTATCCTGTAAGCTATCTTGAAAAGCAAATTGCAATACCTGCATCCAAGCAGGTTTGAGTTGCAGCCCATTGCGGATCTCTCTAGGAGTATAAATTCGCTCATCCAGCGCCCAATTGACCATCGCCAGCAAGTCTTTCACAGGCTGGCTTTTATCAACAACCGTGAATCCGCCCATATGATTGTCGATCGACGGTTTCAGCCAAACCAAAGTCCGAACATGGGCACTTTGCACTACAATATTCAAACTCGGATAATGCTCCATCAGCGTTTTCAGGAGTTGAAGCCCTGAATTAGCCTGAGCAGTTTCGCCGATCGCCTCTGGCATCACCAAATCCACAATCACCAGATCCGGGACGATCTGCGCTACTTGCTGAAGGGCTTCCTGAGCCGTTGGAGCCGTCAGAATATCTGCCTGTGGATACTCCTGCCTTAAAATATTAAGCGTGCCGTCTAACACCATCGCATGGTCATCCACGACTAAAAAAGTTCGTTTGTCCGATCGAGGTAAAGTCTGGGGCATAGTTGATTCGTTGCCGCACAACATCATCATTGGATTTTAGATTTTAGATTTTAGATTTTAGATTTTAGATTTGTGACAAGCGTTGAAACTAGGGGATTCAAACTGCTGAAATTCTCATTCAAAATTTGTACTGAGTGAGGTCGAAGTATCCCAAATCCCAAATCGTCTCGGTCATCTTCTTACCATAGAGTAATTACCGGGCATCCGTCCTGCATCTGTCCGCCAAATGTGGTTGTGGAAGTCAGCAACCAGAATTGCACTAAAGCGCAGTTCTGTTGATTATGTTCCAAAATCTGCACTTCATCGAAATTATTCATCTCTCTCCTCTGCGCTCTCTGCGCTCTCTGTGGTTAAATCATTCCGATCCAAATTGATATTACGCACAGATCACTCGATCGGAGATTTGATTATATTTCCATCGTAATTCTCCCATAATTCTTGTGGAACAGGCCAGAGAGCCTGTTCCTAAAAGCGCTTAAAACAATTCCCTTATTTCAACATCAAAGCAACTTCCTTAGCAAAATAAGTCAAAATCAAATCGGCACCAGCCCGTTTGATACTCATCAAAGTCTCCAAAATAATCCGATTTTCATCAATCCAACCCAACTTTCCAGCAGCTTTGATCATTGCATATTCGCCACTGACATTATAAGCAGCAACAGGTAAATTAGTTGCTTCCCGCACTTGGCAGATAATATCGAGATAAGCCAAAGCAGGTTTTACCATCACAATATCTGCACCTTCTGCGATATCCAAAGCAACTTCTTTCAGCGCTTCTTTAGCATTAGCAGCATCCATTTGATAAGTCTTTTTGTCTCCAAATTTGGGGGCAGAATCGAGGGCATCCCGAAACGGGCCATAATAAGCAGAGGCATATTTTGCGGAATAAGCCAAAATTGCTGTATCGATGTATCCTGCGGCATCTAAGGCTTTGCGAATTGCACCAATTCTGCCGTCCATCATGTCGGAAGGTGCGACCATATCTGCACCAGCGGCGGCTTGAGAAACTGCCATTTTTACTAACACTTCAACAGTCGGATCGTTGAGAATTTTACCGCTTTCATCAACTAAACCATCGTGTCCGTGTGATGTGAAAGGGTCGAGGGCTACGTCGGTAATTACTACTATTTCGGGGATGTTTTGTTTAATGGCTTTGACTGTTTGTTGAACCAATCCTTCTGGATTATAGCTTTCAGTTCCGGTGTCGTCTTTTTTGGTTTCTGAGATTACTGGGAAAAGGGCGATCGCACATATCCCCAAATTCCAACATTCGGCGATTTCTGTTAGCAATAAATCCAGGGAAAAGCGATAACAACCAGGCATCGAAGCAATCTCAACTTTTTGCCCTTCTCCTTCCATCACAAACATCGGATAGATGAGATCGTCAACTGTCAGATGATTTTCCCGTACCATGCGACGCAAACCGGGGGTGCGACGCAGGCGGCGGGGACGAATGGCGATCGGGGAGGGATTTTGATTATTCTCGGTGGGAAGGGCGGACTCGACGTTATTTGCGGATGACATAGGAACTGGAGTTTATAGAGAATGATAATCATTATTATCGCAGTTCCGTCACCCAAATCTATATTTATTAGGAATTACCCAGCAATTTGAGCTAATGAAACCCTAGCCCTAGACTTAATTAAAGCTGGCACAATGCGCGAACTTGCCATCCTTGCACCGGAAAGATTTCGACCAACCGGCCCTACTTGCAAAGCGGCTAAACCACCCATAATAAATAACTCGCATCCTGGCCAACGCAAATACTCGTCCAAAACAGGCAATCCTTTAACTATTTTAGTTGGATAAGCTTCTAAAATTTCTGTCAGCAATGGTTCGGCTGTTACATCTAATTTTGTTCCTGTTGCTAACCAAATTCTATCAACGAATAGCTGATTTCCATCCTGACAGTAAACAGTCCATTGATTGTCATCCCATTTAACCTCAATAATTTGACATTCTGGGTGAAATTCAAGACACGAATCCCGCGAAATTCGACGCAATTGTGTCATAATTTCAGGAGTCATAGAGCCGCCGTTGCGAGCTTGTTGAATCATCTCCCACCGCTTCTCCCAGTCTGGTTCATTTTCAAAACCTTTGAGATATTTGGGCCCTAACCAACCCGGTTCGGCATCAAATAATTTTTCTTGTAACTTTCGTCTTGACATTAATATTACTTGGGCACCGCGCCCGATCGCACCTACTGCCAAATGTCCGCTAGTTAAACCGCCCCCAAC
This sequence comes from Microcoleus sp. PH2017_28_MFU_U_A, assembly GCF_020738035.1. Lineage (NCBI taxonomy): Bacteria > Bacillati > Cyanobacteriota > Cyanophyceae > Oscillatoriales > Microcoleaceae > Microcoleus > Microcoleus sp. PH2017_28_MFU_U_A. Next base: position 39,531 of record NZ_JAEQCX010000098.1, on the reverse strand, counting down.
GATTAAAATCCTTTCTCCCTGCAACTTTAATCCCTGCAAATTAACTTGATGGGAATGGCAAAGTTTGTCTGGCGGATAGGGTGTTTGAATTTGATTTGTCCACTCCGGTAGTTGGGGTTTACCGCCGCCTGTGGCGATCGCCACACGACGCGCGTAGGCGTAGCCAGCCGAAGGCATCGCACTTTCTCCATCCTCAAACCAAAGCCGAAAACTCCGTTGCAACGGTTCAATCCGAGTTATTTTTGCCTTGATGACGCGATCGCCCAATTCCCATCTCTTAACCACATCGCCACAAAATTCCTTAAACAGCCGACTTCCTGGCAAATCGTAGGGCGCAAACAACTCGTTAGGGCGAGATTCGGCAAACCGTCGCAACTCAAAAGCATTGGGATCGGGATGGTGCACCGCAGGCGATCGCAAGTGTGGAATTTCCAAAGCCGCAAACTGCCTCTCCCACTGAGTTAGCCAGCCACCACTGGGGTCAAAAACCCAAAATTTGTCCCGCTTCTTCTGGCATTTTTGCAGCAAATGAGTAACCAGGGTTAAAGCGTGAGGCCCCGCCCCGACTACCGCTAAATCGATTTGCGATCGCGTAACACTGGTAATTTCCATTTCAGTTTAGATAAGATTTTTTACCGCAGAGGGCGCAGAGGGCGCAGAGGGAGGAAAGGAAAAGAGAGAAATATGGTAATCTAATATGACTCTCTTTTCTTTGTTCAGCCTGCAAATACGGAAGTTTTCGCAGACAATTCTAGCTAGTGAAAACTTGATTTGTGTGCGATTAAACTCATAAATTCTTGACGAGTTCTGGAATCTTCAGCAAACACGCCACGCATTGCTGAAGTCGCAGTCCAAGAACCTGGTTTTTGCACACCGCGCATTACCATACACATATGAGTCGCTTCGATTACAACTGCTACACCTTGAGGTTTTAGCAATCCTTGAAGTGCATCAGCAATTTGTGCAGTCAAGCGTTCTTGTACTTGCAATCTGCGGCCGTACATTTCACAAATTCGAGCGATTTTTGACAGTCCAATTACTTTGCCGTTGGGAATGTAAGCAACGTGTGCTTTGCCAATAATTGGCAGAATATGATGTTCGCAGGAACTGAAAATATCAATGTCCCGCACTAATACCATTTCGTTAGCATTCTCTGTGAACACCGCTCCGTTGAGCAGTTCGTCGAGAGATTGACGATAACCTCCAGTTAGAAACTGCAAGGCTTTGACAACTCGTTTCGGTGTATCTCGTAACCCTTCACGGTCTGGGTCTTCTCCCAATCCTAGCAGCAATGTACGCACTGCTTGTCTCATTTCTTCATCTGAGACAGGGGGTTGAGATTGAGTAGGAATTGATGACACTACACCATTTGGAGAAGTCAGTTCTGGGCGAGTAGATAAAGTCATGCTTGCAGTTTGTGAGAATGTTTAACAGTCGGTATGGACTTTTGGTTGCTACCTGATTATAACAAGATTTACAAAATGTAATATTAAAATATTGAGATTTTTTTGGATGAGTTTTATCGATATAAATGTAAAATTTGCCGTTAGTATTTACACGATTTGTGAACAGCAAAAATTGCAACCACTAACGGCGAAATTAAATAGATATCTCCCCAAAAAATTGTCTTGAACAGGCAGGATGCCTGTTCCACACTAAATATTGTCGATACCTAATGTAAAATGTGTCGGCTAGAATCCTGGACGTGATACTTAGATTGATGAAATCTTAAACTAAGCAACTGTTAAGTTGTTCTCGAATTTGAGCAGTATCTAAGTTGCGGCCGATGACTACGAGTTGATTTTTGGGTGGAGTCAACCATTCGTAAGCGTTTAATTCATAGCGCGCGCCGCTAAGTTGAAAAATGTGTCTCATCGGACTGTCTTCAAACCAGAGAATGCCTTTTGCTCGAAATACATCTAAGGGCATTTCTTCGGTGAGAAATTCTTGGAACTTGTGGAGATAAAAAGGTCGATCGCTCTCAAATGATAGCGAAACAAATCCGTCATTGTCTAAGTGATTGGAGTGATGTCTGTGATGGTGATGTTCGTGATGATGTTCGTGATGATGATCCTGTTCGTGATGGTGTTCGTGATGCTCGTGTTTTTCCTCTGCTTCAACACTATCAAAAAGATCGGCTTGTGTTAAACCTACACCCAAAATTAAGGGTAAAGGAACTTCACCGTGTTGAGAGTGGAGAATTCTCGCTCCTTCCTTAACTGTGCGAATGTAAGCTTCTAACTCTTCTACTTTTGCTTGAGGAGCTAAATCAGTTTTGTTCATCAGCACAATATCTGCAAATGCCACTTGTTTTAAAGCTGCTTCGCTGTCAAAATGTTCGGGAGTGAATGTTTCGCTATCGACTACGGTGAGTACAGAATCTAAACTGGTTAAATCCCGCAATTCAGTGCCTAAAAATGTCAATATGATCGGTAGAGGATCGGCAACTCCGGTGGTTTCAATCACCATGCAGTCGATGGGTTCTTCCCGTTCTAAAACTCGGTAGACGGCATCGACTAAGCCTTCGTTGATGGTACAACAAATACAGCCGTTGCTCAATTCTACCATGTCATCTTCGGTAGAAATTAAAAGCTGCGAATCGATGTTGATATCGCCAAATTCGTTAACTAAAACTGCTACTTTTAAATCTTGGCGGTTTTTGAGTATTTGATTGAGTAAAGTGGTTTTTCCACTGCCGAGAAATCCGGTAATTATAGTTACTGGCATTCCTTTTTTGGGAAAATCGGAAATTAAATCTGGGGTTTGTACAGTGAGATTAGTCATTGTCCCTCATCTATTAATTGTAGAAGCCCTGCTGTTAATTGGGAAAGGCACTGCGCTTCCCAAGGCAATTGTCGTTAGCGCAGTCCTCGAAGAGGATCGCACTTGATAGCTGAAATCCAGGCGATACGGGCGATCGCACTAGACTAAGTATGATAATCATTCTCATGATATCTAAAATGTGCTGTAAGCGCAAGCCCTAGAATTATTGCTCAGCTAGCTGATGACTCTTGAACACTTGACTGTCATCTCTTTTCCAGATTAATCCCATGTTACAAACGGGAATTTAAAACAATGTATTGAGGGCGAGTGCGATCGATAATTCCCTCCTGCTCCAGCCGACACATCAGGCGCGTGACGGTAATCCGCGTAATTCCCATCGCCTCAGAAATCTCCTGGTGAGTCAATCTCAGATCGATTAAGATTCCTTGTGCTACTTCCCGACCAAATTTTTTTGCCAACCAAGCTAATAGTTGCACCAATCTATCCCGCAGATATTCGCTACGCACAATGCAGAAAAATTCTTGAGTTTGCTGAAAGTGTCTGAAAATTTCATCTAAGGATTGATAGCACAAATTTTGAGGAATGTAACTCACTTCTACATGAGTTTTGCACTCAATTTGATAAGGTTCAATGCCTGACAGCGAGTGACCGAGTACGTCTCCAACTCCCCAATATCCGAGGGTTATTGGTGTTCCCTGTTCGCTCCAGGTCATGGTTCGGACGGCTCCCCGTTCAATTCGCAGTAAGCCGTTAAAGGGCATGGGTACTAACTGACGGCAGGTGAAAGTCTGCTGTCTGAGATTAGAGTACAAGGCTGGAGTGTAGGTTGAAAGAGTCATAGGATTTAGGTTTAGCGCGATCGCTACTTTGGATACTATTACAGTCTAAGTTAATTGATAATCTATATCAACTAGCTGGAAATTCCAATTCCGGAGTCAAGAAGGTTGAAACCCTTTGCGGGTGCTGTAAGAGACGTTTCGGAACTTGACTGTATCGGTATCTGGGTCGTACAGGGTATAAGTTGCTCGATCGGCGATCCGCCCGACATTCCCAACTCCGATCGCCCTTCGTGCAGTTGCAGACACGGTTCCAGGAGGCTCCTGGGAGTCCAAAGTCATTACCCAGTTATTGAGAATAGTTGGCTGTAATTGATACTCAAATGCTAAGCCCGATCGCCCGCAAAACAAATTATTAGCATCAGCACGGATTACGCGATCGAGCATCACAGGCGGCGGAGTCTCCGGGGTAAGCTCATCAGACGCGCTAACGGTACTCCCATGAATCAACAAACAATCCAATTCATGAAAACCAAAATTCAAAGAGCGCAACCACTCTACAGTTTTTCGGCTGACAGAATCCCAGAGCAACTTAATCGTCTCAGCACCGTATTTTTGTTGCAATTCTGTCGCATCAGGGCTAGAACCTATTCCATATAAGTTAAAACACTGTTCTTCCCACCACCCGATACAGATTTGAGGTGCGATTTCTCCTCGTTTGGGCGATCGAACTCGCTGCACTAATTTTTCGCAATCGGGATTCGGGCCGACTAAATCGCCTAAAATATACAATTCGTCAACGCGAATTCTCAGGCGTTTTATGTCAGCTAGTACAGCTTCGTAAGCTATCAAATTCCCTTCGATTCCTGTTAATATTGCCCAGTTTTTCATTGTTTATTGTTGTTGATACTAAAGGTTTTTTTCGGAGATTGTTTTGAACGAACCGCGAAGGCGCAAAGGACGCGAAGTAAGATAAAGGAAAAAGTTCTGAATCTCTCCTTTACTCTTAGTCCGCGTCGGCGGACTTCGTTTTTGTAGTAGCGGTTTCAACCGCCGATTCATATCGTTTCTGGTTGCATTGGAATGATTGAATTGTCAATTGTCAACTGTCAACTGTCAACTGTTTATCTATCTCTCACAAACATGAGTCGGATCGTCAGCTCTTTCGGCATATTCCAAACCTCTAGCCAAACGCCAAGCAAAAATCGGCGGCAAACCTTTTTCAATAATTGCAGCGCAAGTAGTTTGATAGTCATATTCCACTTCTCGCAATATCACCTGTTGCGCGTCAACATCATAAATCACATAGGTAGCATTCGGTCTACCGTGGCGCGGTTCTCCTACAGAACCAACATTCACAATCCGCTTTAAAGGAGCAGTAAAACTCAAATCTTTGTCTCCTTCAATGCTTGGCCCGCTGACTCTAACCTGCATATTTCCAGCATCTAAAGTACGGACATATGGTACATGAGTGTGACCGCAAAACAGCACATCAGCACCCGCAGAAAATACCCGCTCTAAGGCAGAAAAAGCATCCATTGTCGGCAGTAAATATTCATGATTGCTGTGAGGGCTACCGTGAACAAAACACATATTGTCTTCTCGCAGACTGTGTGGCAAAGTGGCTAAATATTCTCGCGTTTCTGGGAAGATTTGATTGTTAGTCCATTCGTGAGCTAATTTGCCTCTTTTTTCGGCTAAAGCTGAGGGATAGCTGCATTCGCAGGAGTTCAAACCTTCGACGATATCTTCATCCCAACAGCCGACGCAAGTGGGAATGTCGAGCGATCGAATCATTTCTACTACGGCGTGGGGATTGGGCCCGTAGCCGACTAAATCTCCGAGACAAAAGATTTTATCGGCTTGTTGTTCGTCAATGTCTGATAAAACTGCATTTAAGGCTTCATAGTTGCCGTGAATGCAGGACATAACTGCTATTTTCATTCTGCTTCTTCTCCTAATGAAAGTGATTCTTTGACTTGTTGTTGGTAATTCAACATAATTGTTTCGGAGAGACAGCAATCTTCTAGAGTTTGTCCTAATGCTGTTTCATCAAGATTTTCGCCGACTATTTCTATGCCGCTAAATCTTTGGGGGCGGCCTTCGAGCCAGCGGGGAAGTGGCAATTCTTCGTGGGCGGTTTCTTGGAATTTGGCAGCGAAATCGAAGTAAAAACATCGCCCGTCGGCTATGTCAAAAATGCCTTTGGCTCGGTGGATTTTGCCATAGGCTCCTTGAGTCATTTCTTCATACCAAAAGAGATCGAGGCTGGCTGGATCGAGGACTTGTCCGCTGGCGGGGCTGCGCCAAATTGATAGTTTTTCCGGTTCGCCGCTAACGGCTATGCCCTCTACAATTACATCCGCCCATTGATGCCATTCGGTGTTTTTGATGTCTGGTGGTACGACAGCGAATCGGCGACTGGGGAAGCTTTGAAGCAGGTTTTCTATTGATGTTAATTGTAGGTAAAATCCCAGTTCAATGTAAGCTGAAACGCCGTTGTTTAGGTGTTTCGCGAACTCGGATTCTTGGCCGTCTGTCAGGATGGTGATTTGGGGGAATTCGGCGGCGATGCAGGTTTGGTCGATCGGCACATTGCCGGTTCCGGGACACCAATACAGTACGGGTGCTGTCTCGACGGCTAGCTGCTGTCGAATCCAGGTTGTTTTGCCACTTCCGGGCGGGCCCGCTACGGCGGTGATTGTAGGTTGACTCATAATACAATGATAATCGTTCTCAGTCAAATTAGCTCTTAGATATTTAGATTTAATTTGGCGATCGCACCCGATGCCCCTCCATAAGAGAGGTAGAGCCTCCGAACATCGGTTCCAATAATCCGATTTCCCGCGTGCCTGCCCTACACTAGATCTCTTGCAAAAATCGTTTTAATCAAATTTTGGAACGGGCAAGATGCCCATTCCACAGAAAAAAAAATTGTGGAACGGGCATCTTGCCCGTTCCTAGCTATTTTGCAAGAGGTCTACTATAATCGGGGCATCACTCCAGGAAGAAAGAAGACTTTATGCCAGCAGAAAGTTCGTATCAAGCCAGTACGTACAATCTGGAACTTGACGCAGAAATCCAGCGATTAAAAGCTCAAGTTGTGCTCAGTTGGGAAAAAGAAGCACGCACCTTAAAGTGGTTCGGTTTAGCCGACGGGATGAATGTTTTAGAAGCGGGTAGCGGGCCGGGATTTTTTACCGAACAACTTTTAAAATTACTGCCAAACAGTTTGTTAACAGCCGTAGAAATCGACCCGGTATTGCACGAGAAAGCTCTAGGATATTTGCAGGACAAAGGAGGCGATCGCGTGAATCGCATTCAAGCATCGATCGCAGATACTGGTTTAGAGGATAATACATTTGATTTTGCGATCGCCCGTTTGCTATTTGTTCACCTCCCAGATCCCGTCGCAGCAGCCAGAGAAATCTTCCGCATCTTAAAACCGAGTGGTAAACTGGTGATTATCGATAGCGATGCGGATCTATTTTGGCTGACAAATCCACCTTGGTCAGTCGAGATTGTCCGGGAGAAATTCAAACAGGTGATGGCCTCTCGGGGCGGTAATTTATGCGTAGGGCGAAACCTGTGCCGCATTCTGAAAGAAGCTAAGTTTGGTAACGTCGATTTAGAAGCCGTTGTCAGCCACAGCGATATCATCGGCATTCAAGCCTTTGAACCTTTGCTGGACTCCGGGCCGATTTTACAAATGGTCAAACAAGGGCTGATTTCCGAGTCGGAAATAGAGAGTTATCTAATTTCCCGGGATGAGTTTGCCGCTGCGGGCGATCGATCGATGATGAGTTTTTGGTTGATGGCTTGCGGGAAAAAACTCAATAGATATCTCCCATAATTTTTGTGGAACAGGCATCCTGCCTGTTCTTGAAGCTCTTTTTGCCAAATGTCTAATAGAAATATCGAATAACTCTCAAGTCGGGGGCGGGTTTATGAGATTGTCGATTATTGGCAATTATTGTTGGTGAACCCTTCTATTTTCTTCTTCTTTCTTTCTTCGTGTCCTTCGCGTCTTCGCGGTTCGTTTCTAACACAAATACCCAACCCAATTCGGCAAAACCTCCAGCGAACCATACCACCTCCCCGGAGAGCGAGGCGAATGCCAAACACCCTCCAGCACCAAATTTTCGGCCCCATCCAAAAGAGCAGCTTCAATCGGCGTAATTCCATCGCCCCAAGTTTCGCCCTTCCCCACAGTCAACTCGTAACTTTTATAGGCCAGCCAAGTTCCAAAACTAGGCTTACCAAAAACAGATTTCCCAGCAACGCAGACGTAACGCACCTGCGGGTGGAAAGCACCGGGATAATGAATTTTGACAAAATCTAGATTTTTGCGCGTCCAGCGCTCTTGAGAGACGTGTGGCGTGCCTAAACTAATTAAAGTGTTGACCCAAGGGTGAGCTTCCCACAAACCCGCATTCGACCGCACGTCGCCGTGAATTGTATAAGGCTTTTCGCCTAAATAAATCCGAGAAATCCAGCCGCCTGCGGAATGACCGATGAGATTTACTTGAGAGACGCCGTATTGCTGTAACATTTGTTTGACCGTGCGATCGAGCTTCCGCAAAATTGGCACCATCGATCGCCCGCCAAAAGTCGGCAACCAATCTGCCTTGCCCAGTGGTACTGTTACAGTTGGGAAACCGCGATCGACCAAAGATTTTTCTAATTCCCGATAGTCTGAAGCAGCAGCAAAATATCCTGGCAAAATCACGGTAGGTAATGGCATTATCAATTTTAGATTTTAGACTTTAGATTTTTCGGCCGGGGTGCTAGGATCTATTTTTCAACTTCAAAGACGCTTGCCGAAGCATCCTTTGGATGGCTAACATCTCTTGCTCGTTAAACTTTTTGCTTGGGGAATATCTACTTCTATGGCTCGCGAGCCGATTCCAACATTGTATTTTACCCTAGTTGTCGTTCACTTAGAAGACCGTTTTCTACTGGTACAAGAGCGCAAGTACGAGCAGCAGTGGTATCTGCCAGCAGGGCGAGTAGAAAAAGGCGAGACTTTGCTTGAAGCTGCTCAGCGCAATACTGTCCAGGAAGCGGGCATTCCTGTGATCGTGGAGGGAATTCTCAGGGTAGAGCATACGGTGATGCCTAGGGGCAACGTGCGCCTGAGGGTGATTTTTGTGGCTCGTCCTGAAGATAAGACGCCACCCAAGAGCAAGCCGGACGAGTTTACTTTGTGTGCTGGTTGGTATTCTCTTAAAGAGTTAGACCAGTTGTCGCTGCGCGGAGAGGAAGTTCGGGAAATGTTTCAATATATGGCAAGCGGCGCTCCAATTTATCCGATCGACTTGCTGAGCGTTGAGGGAGCTCCTTTTAAAACTTACCGCTATCGGTGGTAAAAAGAAGGAAGAAGGAAGAGGGAAGAGGGAAGAGGAAAAAAGACTTATGCAGTCAGCTTTTTAGTCATCCGTCCAAATTCCTTTCTGTAACCGAATTGGAAACAGGGGTCGATCGCAGCGGCCGATCGTGTTTAATCGATTAATGCAGTTTGCCAGCCGGGAAATGACGGTATTGCAGCGGTCTTTTTTGTGAGAAGGCACTAGCGATCGGGCAATTTCCAGGGCGATCGTGCTATGCTTGTACCTTTAAATTGCAAATTTTTTAGTTTTGACCCGCTCCCCATAAAAAAATATCGGTAACAAATAACCAATAACCAATAACCAATTCTCGATCGTCATGACTGACTCATCCTCCCTAGCCAACGCCCTTTCCGAACCGCTGCGCCAGCCTTTTTGGTGGGCAGCCCTAGCTTCTGTCGGCCTTCACGGAGTGCTCGGAGTAAGCGCCCCGACAATCTCAAACATCATCTATGGTGGTGGCAATTCCTCAAAAAACATCCCCGGTTCCGTCGGATTCGTACAACTAACTCCCGCAGAAGCCGGCCGCCTGCCACAAACCATACCACCGCGATCGTCTAATAAGCCGTTTTCGATCGCACCAGTTCCCGTTCCCACCTCCCCAAAGTTAGCTCCCCCTTTGCCCCCTCCACCGGTTAACTTGCCCGCCCTGCCACCGGGAATGCCACCTCCTGGATTCTTTGCGCCTCTCGATCCCCCTCTCCCGCCATTAACTGCCCCAGCCGCCCCGCAGTCACAAACTTCAGTTCCAACGGTCAAACCCCCCTCTCTCAAAACACCAACTTTCGTCCCCCAAGGGCCTCCCAGCGGTTTGATTTTCCCGCCATTACCCGGTAATTTCGATCGTAATATCCCCCCACCGCCACCAGGAGTAACAGGATTACCCCAGCTTCCTGGCGGCACCTCCGAAGATGAGGCAGAGACTCTCAAAAGGGTTATAGCCAGTAGAGGCGGACTCCCGCTATTCCCAGACGGAGCTCCAGTCTTTACCCCGGAATTCCCCATTGGTGGCAGGAATTCTGGGCCCGATGGAGTACCGAAATTGACTCAAAAAGATCCCAATAAACGGAATCTCATCGCAGAAACTCCCGAAGAAAGAATCAGGAGGCAACAATTTGACCAGGGACAGCAACAGCTAGAACAGCAGGGAGTTCCCGGTTCAAACTTACCCAAGGACAGAGAGACATTGCTGGCTGCTGCTAATACCTATGTTGCTTTGTTTAATGACTTCAAAAGAGCTTACCCCGACTTGGAAATGACGGGGCCGACTCCTGTGACTGTCGCTTATCCCAAAGAAGCTTGCTCGCAAAAACTCGAAGGAACGGCAGTTTTCGGAGCAGTTGTCAGCCCTCAAGGTTTGCTCAAGGCAGAGCCTAAGCCGATCGTCCCCACAGGTTACGGTATTCTCGATACTGTGGCTAAAACAGCGATTATTAACCCTAATCTGACATTTCAAGCAGCCAGCACCCACAAGCTTTACCAGTTGGCTGTCGCGTTTAAATACGACGAAAAAGTTTGCAGTGGCATTCCTGTCACCCCATCCACAACCCCAACCAGGCCCACAGGCCCGCAGCCGCTAGCGCCAGCCCCGACAGCACCCAAGCCAACAGGCGAACAGTCCCCAGCCCCTGCGGAAGTGAAACCCCAGTTTGAGAAGCCACCGGCGCCCTCTAACAAGCCGCAACCAGGGGCCCAACAGTCGCCACAGCCCTCACCAAAACCCGCAACCAAACCGTCGCCCTCACCTCAACCGAAACCCGCCGCCGAACAATCTCCTTCTCCCCAACCGAAACCAGCCCCCGAACAGTCCCCGCAGCCAGAAGCTGCACCTTCTCCCGCCGCTGAAGTGTCCCCCTCCCCAGAAGCTGCGCCTTCTCCCGCCGCTGAAGTGTCTCCCTCGCCAGAAGCTGCGCCTTCTCCGGAATCTACGCCTTCTCCCGCCGCCGAAGTTGCGCCTTCTCCTGCGCCTTCTCCTGCTACGGCCAATTAATTGTTAATTGGGTGGGAATTGGTATTTGGTAATTGGCGATCAGTCAGTAGGGTGCGTCAGTTGCAATATTTGTTGCCTAGCAAACCAATTTATATTTGCTGGCGCACTCTACATTTTTAACTGGATCTGACCTAAAAAAATCCCACCCAATTACCAATTCCCCATGCCCCATGCCCCATGCCCTGGGAAGGCCAATCCCTCCGCTTCACCCAATTCCCCATGCCCCATGCCCCATGCCCCATGCCCTCTCAATTGTATTGGACTTTATACATTTGGAATAAGTCGCCGTTTTGTTTTTTTACTACTTTAGCGCCTGCCACTTTAATCATTTTTTCCCAGTCTTCTATTGTCTCTAAGAATACTTCGCCTGCTCGATAAGTTTCCAGAATTGCCCAATCTTCTGCTAGAGGTGCATTGGGATTGAGGACATCAAACACAAAATGACCGCCTGGTTTTAATACTCGCTTCACTTCTGCCATGACAATAGCCCAATAATCTATGGGAAAATAGCAACTAAAGCCTGTGGCGATGCACAAGTCAAATTGATCCTCTTCGTAATTTAAGCGATGGGCGGGAGCCAATTCTACGCCTTTAAATAGCTTGGAATTAAGTTGAGGGCCGCGAGCGTTTAAGGCATCTCGGGCGGCGCTGCTGATTTCTTGACCGTAAAAAAGGGCTTCCCAATCCCGCCAAGGATAGATCAGAAAGCTGACTCCGCAGCCAATATCTAAACAGCGCTGATTTTTTTGGGGTTTGGCAATTTTCCAGAAGGGAGAAACTGTTTTTTGTTGCAGTGTTCCGGCGACTGATTCCAGGAAAATCGGCATTGCTTCGACTTCTTCGGGTAAGGCGAATGCTTCTCCTCGATATTCGCGATCGAACCGAGATGCAACCTGCGATAGTAAAGCTTGCCAGCTATCTGATTTGTCTTTGGCAAACCAAGTCTGCTCTTGACCTGCTGCTGGGCGTTCCGACTTTTTAGACATTCTTTAATTACCAAGAAATTGGGTCTAAAGCCCCGTCCTTCTAGGACGGCTTTAATTTTTTAATTATTGCACTATTCCATTTCTATCTACCATCTTAGCCCTAGATAAGCTATTATAGAGATATGCTAAACATGACCTACGAGTACAAACTAGAACCCACTTCATCCCAATCTCAGACCTTTGACCACTGGTTAGAAGTCTGTCGCAAGGTGTGGAATTATGCTCTTAGAGAGCGGAAAGACTGGTACAACTCAAGGTCATGTGCAATCAACGCCTGTAGCCTAAAATCCGAATACATTATTCCCGTTGATAGCCCTAGACCAAACTTTGCCGTGCAGTGCAAATCTTTGACCACCGCTAGACAAAGTAATTCAGAGCTAAAAACTGTCCACTCCCAAGTATTGCAGCAAGTTCTCAAGCAATTAGAGAAAGCCTTTACTTCTATGTGGGAATCAGGTTTTGGCTTTCCGAGGTTTAAGAAGAAAGGCAGAATCAGAAGTTTCCTGTTCCCTACTCCTAATCAAACCGTAGTAATCGGGAATAGGATTAACCTACCCAGTATTGGCTTAGTTAAGTTCAGAGATTCTAGACCTATCCCTGATGGTTTTGTAGTCAAGCAAATCAGAATAGTTAAAAGAGCCTCTGGATACTTTGCCATGTTAGCTTTAGCTCTAGATGTAAGTATCCCTACTACCATGCCTCATGGCTATGCCCTAGGAATCGATCTAGGTTTAGAGAAATTTCTCGCTACCTCCGATAATGAACTAGTTGCCAGACCTAAATTCTTTGTGGATGCTCAACGCAAGCTGAAATCGCTGCAAAAAGTAGTCAGTCGCAAAAGAATCGGGTCAAAAAACTGGCAAAAAGCTCAAAAAAAAGTAGCAAGATACCATCAACATATCAGTGACAGTAGGAAGGATTTCCATTTCAAAACCGCCCATCATCTCTGTAATCAAGCAGGAATGATATTTGCTGAAGATTTGAATGTCAAAGCAATGGCAAAAGGGATGCTCTGCAAGCACACTCTAGATGCGGGATTTGGACAATTTCTATCTATTCTGGAATATGTTTGTTTCAAGAAAGATGTATTTTTATTAAAGGTAGATAAAAATGGTACATCTCAAACCTGCCCTCAGTGCCAGACTCATACAGGAAAGAAGCCTTTGAGCTTAAGAATTCATCAATGTCCTGAGTGTGGATATGAAGCAGATAGAGATGTAGCAGCAGCGCAGGTAGTAGTCCAGCGTGGGCTTGCAGCGGTAGGGCATACCGTCAAGATGCTTTCAGAGGGTAAAGCTACTAGGCTCCCTGTGATGAAAGAATCCCCGTCTCTTTAGAGCGGAGAGTGTCAACTTCTAGAGCCTTTGAGTGCTTTTGTAAAGTTTTGACGGTAAGGCTTATTAAAAATTAACGCGGGCCACAGCAGCGACAGTTTCAGCTTATTTGCAAAACTTCTGTCGAAATTAGTGCGATCGAAACCATTCCAAAATTTCCAAATACCGCCGCCGTAAGCGACTAGCAACACTAATCCAATTAACGGTTCCATTAAATAACCCCCTAAGCGAGTGATTGGATTTTTCGTCAGCGAGCCTGTATCGCTATTCTTAATCTATCATTTTTCAACTGCTCTGGTGCAGAGATACGCCCTTGTAATTCTACCTTCAGCTAGAGACTTGAAAATCCCCGATCGCCACAGACTGAAAAATATAGCAGAAGGAAGAAGGAAGAAGGAAGAAGGAAGAAGGAAGAAGGAAGAAGGAAGAGGGAGGAAGGAAGAGGGAGGAAGGAGGAAGAAGGAAGAGGGAGGAAGGAAGAGGGAGGAAGGAAAAAACAAGAAGCAATATTCAGCAAGGGTTTCAGCAATTAAGAACAGTCCAGTCGTCGGCTGCGGTTGCTATAAAAGCCAAGCAGATACCTTTCAGGGTGCAAGATGCAAGAAACGACTTCTGGCAAAAGTCGATGATTCTGAGGATTTACGCAACATTCCCTACAAATTGGAGTTCTATCGCGCCCTTTCTCAGATTCCACCCAAAAGTTGAAATCGGTGGCTGTTGGGCGACGGCTTCTCCTTCCTGGATTTCTGAGACGTGGGATAACTCAAAGATAATTAACACTGATAGTTAGTACCCCACAGGTTACAGCAGGCAAGCTTTTTCTAGCGGACAATAACGGTAGAGAGGTTTCTAAGTAAGGAGGATTGTTTATGCGTGCTGTGCTGATGGCTGGGGGGTCGGGAACGAGGCTCAGACCTCTGACGTGCGATTTACCTAAACCGATGGTGCCGATTCTGAATCGCCCGATCGCAGAACACATTATCAATTTGCTAAAAAGGCATAATATTACGGAAATTATTGCGACGCTGCACTACCTTCCCGATGTCATGCGCGAATATTTTACCGACGGGACAGACTTTGGCGTTCAAATGACCTACGCTGTGGAGGAAGACCAACCGCTGGGTACGGCTGGTTGTGTCAAAAATATTGCGGAATTGCTCGATCGAACTTTTCTGGTCATCAGCGGCGATAGCATCACAGACTTCGACTTGACAGAAGCTATCAAATTTCACCGCAGCAATAAATCCAAAGCTACGTTAATTTTAACTCGCGTTCCCAACCCAATGGAATTCGGGGTAGTAATTACGGAAGAAAATCACCGGATCAGTCGCTTTCTGGAAAAGCCTTCTAGCAGCGAAATTTTCTCCGATACCGTCAATACCGGCACTTACATTTTAGAACCAGAAGTATTGGACTACCTGCCGGCAAATCAAGAGTGCGACTTCTCGAAAGACTTGTTTCCGCTGCTGTTGGAAAAAAACGAGCCGATGTACGGTTACATCGCGGAGGGTTACTGGTGCGATGTGGGCCAGTTGGATGTTTACCGGGAAGCTCAGTATGACGCATTGCGGGGAAAGGTCAAACTGGATTTGAGCTACTACGATGAAGTTCGATCGGGACTTTGGGTAGGTCAAAATACTTTTATTGACGATAGCGCGATCGTCGAAGTACCTGCCATGATCGGCAACAATTGCCGAATTGGAGCCCGAGTTAAAATTAACGCGGGTTCAGTAATCGGAGATAATGTGACAGTCGGGGCTGATGCTAACATTAAACGTCCGATCGTCTGGAATGGAGCAATTATCGGCGAAGATGCTCATCTCAGGGCCTGCGTGATTTGCCGCAGTACCCGCGTAGACAGGCGCGCCCACGTCCTCGAAGGTGCTGTCGTCGGTTCAATGTCCATTGTCGGAGAAGAGGCGCAAGTCGGCCCTAGCGTGCGAGTCTGGCCGAGCAAAAATATTGAATCCGGCGCTCTGTTGAATCAAAATTTAATTTGGGGAGAACAAGCTAAACGGAATTTGTTCGGCCAGCGGGGCGTTCAAGGACTGGCCAATGTGGATATTACCCCGGAATTTGCCGTTAAATTGGGCGCGGCTTACGGCTCAACTTTGAAACCAGGGGCTTCGGTATCGGTTTCTCGGGATCAGCGCAGTATTTCGCGGATGGTTTCGAGATCTTTGATTGCGGGTTTGATGTCGGTGGGAATTAATGTAGTCAATTTGGAATCGACGGCAATTCCGATCGCGCGCACGGTTTCGTCTACGATCTCAATTGCTGGCGGCATTCACGTTCGGATTTCGCCCGATCGCTCCGACCACATTTTAATTGAATTCTTCGATATCAAAGGTATCAATATCACTAAAGCTGCGGAGAAAAAAATCGAGGGCGCTTATTTTAAGGAAGATTTACGCAGGGCTCTGATTCCCGAAATTGGAGATATGTCGTACTTTAACCAAGCACTCGACGTTTACAACCGGATGTTTGAGCGGCAGATGAATGTTGAGGCAATTCGCTACAGCAATTCTAAGGTGGTGATCGATTACGTTTACGCGGTTTCCGGAGCAATTCTGCCACAAATGCTCGCCAAATTCGGCTGTGATGCGGTGGTACTCAATGCCAGTCTCAAGCAGACTTCTCTGAGCAACGGAGAACGGGAATATTTGCTCGACCAACTCGGCCGGGTGGTAAAAGCACTCAGCGCTAATTTTGGCGTGCAGGTGTCTGCGAACGGCGAACAGCTCATTTTGGTAGACGAGTCGGGAATAGCGATTCGTGGGGAAATGCTGACGGCGCTGATGGTAAATTTGATGCTGACTTCCCATCCCAGAGGTACAGTAGTAGTACCGGTGAATGCGTCTTCTGCGGTGGAGGCGATCGCCCGCCGCTATCAAAGCAAGGTAATCCGCACTAAGGCAAACCCAAGTGCATTGATGGAAGCCTCTAACAGGAACCCGAATGTGGTTTTGGGCGGTAGCGGCAATATGGGTTTTATTTTCCCGCAATTGCATCCGGGGTTTGACGGAATGTTCTGCATTGCTAAAGTGATAGAAATGATGACGATTCAGGAGCGATCGCTCGGACAGATCAAAGCGGAACTTCCCCGCGTCACCCACCGCAGTTACAGCGTCCGCTGTCCTTGGACGGTAAAAGGTTCGCTCATGCGGCATTTGGTAGAAACTCATTCGCCCGATCGTTTAGAATTAATAGATGGAGTGAAGATTTTTAACTACAGCGACGACAATTGGGTATTAGTTTTGCCCGATGCTAGCGAACCCACCGTTCATATCTTCGCCAACAGCGAGGACAGAGATTGGGTATCTGAAACTTTGAAAGAGTACCGCGCCCTCGTTCACGATTTTGTGACCCAAAGCGAAGAGGCGGTTCGACAAGATAAATTTGGTAATGGGTAATTGGGAATTGGGAATTGGGAATTGGGAATGGGTAATCGGTAATGGGTAATCGGGTATTATATTATGTCCGGTTATGCAACGATAATTCAGTTCTTAGTAAGGACTTTAGTCCTTATTAATTCATATATAAAGAGAGGACTAAAGTCCTCACTACAAACCCTCGCTTTCCCAATGACTAATTCCCTCTTTGCCCAATTCCCTCTTTGCCCAATGCCCAATTCCCAATTCCCAATTCCCAATTCCCATTTAAGTTATGAATAGCTGCATTTTAATGGCGGAAATAATTCAACAACCGCAACTCCGTTATACTCCAGACAATCAACTTCAAATCGCTGAGATGCTGGTGCAGTTTCCAGGGTCGAGACCTGAAGATCCGCCAGAACATTTGAAGGTGATAGGATGGGGCAATTTAGCTCAAGAAATTCACGACAAATATCGCGAGGGCGATCGCGTGATTATTGAAGGGCGGCTGGGTATGAATACGATCGACAGAGATGGTATCAAAGAAAAGCGCGCTGAACTGACAGCCCAAAGAATTTACACTCTCGGCGCCGATGCGATGAGCGCTGCACCCGCAGCTAGAACCGCCCCCGAACCCGCTCAAATTCGCGACACCGCCCCGGCTAATGTGCCGAGCAATGTCGTTCCCATGAGTTCCCGAGGTCGCAGTTCTAACAGCGCTCCAGCCCCTGCTAACCGCCCGTCTAGTTCTGATTGGAACTCGCATCAGTCTTCTGAGTCCGATCGCAAGCCTGGTTCCTCAAGCGAAGCTGACAATCCAGATTACGATCCGATTCCGTTTTAAGAGCCGATTCCGTTTTAAGAGCCGACGGCGAATAGATCCGACGGCGAATAGATCCGACGGCGGTTGAAACCGCGTCTACACAGGCAAAACCCGCCTCCGCGGGTTGAAAAACGGGTGGTTAAATTTACGTTATTTTCTTCAGTCTGCGGAGGCAGACTTCGTTTTTGTAGACGCGGTTTCAACCGTACGTCATCGTTTGTAGACGCGGTTTCAACCGTACGTCTTGGTTTGTAGACGCGGTTTCAACCGTACGTCATCGTTTGTAGACGCGGTTTCAACCGCCGTTTGATCCGATCGCACAATTTCCCGATCCGATCGCACAATTTCCACCCCAAAAACGCGAGCAAACTCAGCAACAACGATCGCCCTAACTCGATCGACCTCAATCCCCGGAATAAACTGCTCTAAACTACCAATCGGTCGATCGGGAATCCCGCAAGGTACAATTTGCCCAAAACCTGCCATATCCGGGCAAACATTCAAAGCAAAACCGTGCATCGTAATCCAGCGACTGACTTTAATGCCGATCGCACCCACCTTGCACCCATCCACCCAAACCCCAGTCATTCCCGGAACCCGCGAACCCTTCAGCCCGCAAACTTCCAGCACTCCCAAAAGCACTTCCTCCAACTGCCGCAAATACCAGTGCAAATCCTGCTGGTGGCGGCGCAAATTTAAAATAGGATAGCCCACCAACTGGCCAGGACAATGGTAAGTCACCTCCCCGCCCCGCTCAACTCGGTGCAACTCCGCATGAGTTTGGCTCGGGTCAAACTTCAGAAATTCCAACTTCGATCCCAGCCCCAAAGTATAAACCGGCGGATGTTCCAGCAAAATCAGCACATCAGGCAAATCTGGATTGTCCCGGCGCTCTTGCACCAGTTTTTGCTGGATTTCCCAAGCTTGGGAGTAGGGTACTTGTCCCCAATCGAGGAGCAAGCACGGTTCGGGGATCGCAGGTTGATGAATGAGAGGGGAAATCATGAAAAAAATCAACAGTGTTTTTACGGAATATTTACGCAGTTAAAATCAAGAATTGTCAACATATGAAAAAAGATTTGGAAGATAAGTGTTTTCTAGAATACATAGTGCTATTGTATAAACTATACCCACGTTACAGAAGGGAGGGAGCTCTATGAAGCTTGTTATCCAGGGTAAAAATATAGAAATCACCGATGCCATTCGCGAGTACGTCAATCAAAAAGTTGAAAAGGCAGTTAGCCATTTTCAAACTTTGACGACGGAAGTGGATATCCATCTATCGGTGGCTCGTAACCCCAGGATCAATCCTAAGCAGACTGCTGAGGTGACTATCTATGCTAACGGCAGCGTGATTCGGGCTGAGGAAAGCACGGAAAGCCTGTATGCTAGCATCGATTTGGTCGCAGACAAGATAGCTCGTCAACTGCGGAAATTTAAGGAAAAACGCCACGACAACAAGACCCAGAGTAGTGCCAAAACGGTTACGGCAGTTGAAGAACATCCTGTAGTAGCAGATTTGATTGGCGATCGAACTCCCGAACTTCCACCCGAAGTAGTACGGACAAAGTATTTTGCCATGCCTCCAATGACTGTGCAAGAAGCTTTAGAACAATTGCAGATTATCGACCACGATTTCTATATGTTTCAGAATGCAGAAACAGGCGAAATTAATGTGCTTTACGAACGCAAGAGTCAAAGCGGCTATGGAGTTATCCAGCCTCGCAATGCTAACGGCCACGGTAATAGTAAGAATGGCAAAACCGCCCACAACGTAGCACATGAAAAATCAGGTGCTGCGAAAGGTTAGATAATTGCTAATAGCAAAGAGAGGACTAAATTCCTCTCTTTGTCTTACTCTTCCTCTGTGTTCTCTGCGCTCTCTGCGGTTAAATCAATCCGATCCAATCATATCTAACCTTTAATACCTTCCAAAGTTTTGAGAGACTCAGCAACGTGCGCCTTAAAATCCAGCATTGAGTCAAAAATATGCTTGACAACACCTTGTTTGTCAATGACGTAAGTGACTCTACCGGGCATAATCCACATGGTAGCTGGAACCCCGTACAATTGCCGCACTTTATTGCCAGTATCGCTCAACAATGTGAAAGGTAACTGATATTTGGTAGCAAATTTTTGGTGAGACTGCTGCGAATCATCGCTAATCCCAATTACTTCTGCACCTGCGTCTTTGAAAACTTCATAACTATCACGAAAAGCGCAAGCTTCCGCAGTACATCCGGGCGTGTCATCTTTGGGGTAAAAGTAGACGATGACATTTTTTTTGCCTTTAAAATCCTTGAGACTGACTGATGAGCCAGTTTGAGATAATAAGCTAAAATCCGGTGCGATGTCTCCTACTTTGACAGTCATATTTATTTAAGTGAGTGTTTTGTTTATTGATTATTATACGGTAGTTACGGGAAGAGGATTTTGAACCGCAGATGAGGGCGGATGAACGGAGATGAACGCAGATGGGTTAATTGGCATCTTTTGATAAAATCAAGTTGAGCACGTTCAACTCGTTGGAGCTCAACAGGTACTTATCTGTGAACATCTTGGCTCGACTTTGTTCTAAACTGTAGCTTCTAAACACTATAAATGGGAAGTCTTGGTACTTGTGTCCGATCGGCATTACACTATCTACAGGATACATTTCTCGCATATAAGCCGACAAAATATCCCGAAACTGCCTGTCTTCCGGTTCCTCCAGCCCGCTGTCAGCAAAATACTCCTGCATTTCCTCCCCGCTAACGAAAGCAAACAGCGGTATGGCATAATAGCGATCGAACTGTTGGCTGAGTTGTTCAAAATACTGAGTTTTCTCCACATCGCCGTTGAGAAATTGCAAAAGCTCGATCGCACCTCCTCTTATAGCCGATCGTACATTCTCCGGGTACGACTTGCTATCCCTAATTAGACGCATTTTTTGCAGCAACCCATTATCTCTACATTTCTGAATTTGTTCGCGTAGTCGCATCTGGTATTTTTCCAGCAAATTTTGATTAGCTAGAGGCACTACTAACAAACTACCACAAATATGACCAATCTCTAGATGATCGTAACTCAGCAAACCATCCAGCGGATTGCACTTCTCCAAAAACTTCTTGTTAAAATCATCCCGCATTTCCAGATAGGAATCGCCCTTCTGACGAGAGTTATCAGAATTCGTCAAAACAAACTCCCCACGAGCCAAAAGCTCTTCTAGACTTGTATAAACCTCCTTTAGCAACCTATTTCCTCGGATGCTTTCGCTCTTTAGCGTTTTAATCAGAGAAGCCATCTTGTTACTAAAAGTATCTCCCACTGCGGAAACCGACTTACCACCAATCGGAATCATCACAAACTTTTCCCTACCTAAATAACCATATCCGACAATTCGCGTCATCACCGCCGTCTTCAGAATTAGCAGTAAATTCAACAAACTCAACTTACTTTCTTGTAGGGAAAGTTCCGCATCATCAGCGTAATAAACTGCTGTATCAGACACGTAAAAAACTAACTCCTTATCTTCACCATCAAGAGTTTTCCCCTGTTTATCTTCGCCGCGCCCCCGATAAATTACCTGTATCACTTCCATCAGATTTTTCTCAATCTGGAAGTGAGCAATATCAACTAAAATGTGCTTCGTTTTCGGAAAAGATAAGCCGCGACTTCCAGATGCAGTCATAAAGATTACTTTAGCTGTATCTTTGCACTCTTGTATTTTTGCTTTCTCCTCTTCCGAGATATTCGCATGAATTTCTAGATAATCTTCAAACTGATTAAATTCTCGTTTTTTTTGAATTTTATCAATCAATTCTGCCAATCTTCGCTTATTTTGAATATAGACGATAATTTGTTGGACATCAGCTTTGGCTAATCGCTGATTGATATCCTGAATTATTTCAGACTGTACTCTTTTTACTAAATTATTATCCTCCTTTAAAGACGCATCTTCATTATATTTAACAGCTTCTACAAATACCTTATAAGTTATCTCTAAACTGCGGGCTGGATAAGAATTGGCATTAATTACCGTTGCGGCTAGCCGTTTGAATTCAAAAGGAGTAACTTGTAAAGGTTCAATTACATCCGAATTTTTAGCTAACTTTTTAAAATAGATTTTATCTGGTTCTGGGGATGTATTTTCAAGGTGTTGTTTAATCACATCAGGGTCAACAATCGAAGCATCAGCTACAATAATTTTAGTATTAAAACCATGTTGTGGCTTATGCAACTCATGCTTTTTAACCATCTTGGCAATTCCGGCTAGAAACTCAACGCCACCATCATCTCCTGTAATTTCATCTATCATAATGAAGATGTGTTTGATGCGCCTAGATATTTCTTGCATCTTAGTGGGAATGACTAATTTTTCTCGTTTGTTGTAAGTATCTTGAAATATCTGTTCTAAATAATCAAGGGTACTTTGTCGGTTTTCTTTCATCCTTAAAGATTGGATGGAAACCGTAGCTACAATATTATTAGAAGTTTGACAGTTGATTAGGCTATAAATTCCATTACAAATGCTATTTAGCACTCCCATAGTTTTGAGGCTAGCTGGTTCAATTACGGTTTCATTTTTTCTGGCAATTTGCCGTTGGTAATTTTCTTTTACCTGATTTTCTGAATTGTCTTTGAGAAAATTAACCGTTTTTTGTGCAAAGTTTTCGCTGCGGCTATTCGAGTTATACTTGACTGTACGCTTTCCCGAATAACTGGCGATAATATCGGAGTTTGTGTTAATGCAGAATAACCGATTATCGCACAGTAAACCAGTCTTTTTATCCTTAAATTTCTCGATGATATCTAAGTTTACTTGCTTGCGGGGACTGACGTATAAGAATAGGAAGCCGTCGTCAATATGGCTTTTCAGAAAATTTGCGATCGCAGTTGTTTTACCTATTCCCGGATTCCCAGTCAAAAAGATATAAGTTGCATCAGATTGAAGCGCTTTCACAATCAATTGGGCGTGAGCATTTCTCAAATGCAAGCCGCGATCAATTTGCAATTCATCTGCCATTTTATCTGATATAATATCAATGGAATTAACAAAATTATCGATCCGTTCAGTATGACATATAGGTTTAGTAACATTTTTGTCTATTGCTAACACAGAATCGACAAACTTTCGCCCTTCTTGGAAAGTGCGAGACGCATTGAGTTCGATTACACCTAAAACTTCGGTGCGAGAATCACTAATTTCTTTGTTGGTAACTTCTTTTTTGTAAATTTCGGCGCAAGTTGTTAAGAGCTTGAGTTTGTCCTGGCGTAGGGAAATTGTGCTAATATTGCGATCGCCATAACCCACCACATTCAACAAAACCTCAGCATCTTGTCCCAGGATACCTGTTTGTTGCAGAAATCCATAGAAGCTGTGAGCATAGCTACCAGCTTGAATTAACTTAGTGCTTTCCTTATCCTTATACTTAAAAGCTGTGAAATAGCCTTTCAAATCCTCCGAGAAATCAACACCCAAAGTGCTAGTATCCATCCGCAGATTAGAAAACACACTTTTGGAGCGTAAATAGCTAATTTCTCTGAGCAAATACTTCCGAATCACCTCTATTTCATTGATATCCTCCGGTTTGGGAGCGAGAGTCGGAGAAAACACAGACAAATCAACGCAGAGAATTCTAAAATCATTCCCATATTGTAACAGCATCAGCGTATCAGCCTGCAAAAACTCGCCTTTTTTCGAGTAACGGCGGATGTACGAGTTAATCTGATCATCTAATAAACTAATTCTGGCAGTTGTCAACTGAGATAATAGCTGTTTAAATACTTTTTTTTCATCCTTATTGTAGGTTCTAATACTATTCTCATTACTAAAATTGCACTGACAATATACAATCTCCAACCGCCCCAAAGTCCAGCCTGTAGATTTGATGTACTCCCGGAAAAAGTTCAACCCACCAAGAAAGCCTTTTTGGACAAAAAACAAACTCCATTTCTCAGCGATTTCAGTATCTAAACTAGCCAGCAACTTAGCTTCTCTGATCATTTCCGCCATCATCTTTGGCAATTTTAGCTGCTGTAAATCCAGACGATAGGAATCTCCGAAATTATGAGCTAGCTTTTCCTTTTGGATATACGCCAGAATCCCGATATTGAATCCAACCTCAAACAGCCGTCCAAAATCTTCACTAATCATGATTGCGTACCTCCATCACCGACATTCAAGACTTCTCTTACCTTATTCAAAAAAGCCAGCGAGTTAAATTCTGCATTCCCACCCGCATGATTAAATATAGATAAAGCACCAACAGAATCATCGCCAATAATCCGCTCATAGGGATCTAGTTTCAAACTAATATTTTGGCGCGCTTCATACCTAGAAAAGTGGAAGATGGTAAGATAATGCAGCAAAGTATCTTTGATTTCACCAGCATAAATCAAATCTTCGTGAAGGTCTTGGTCATCCAGAATCCCATCATATATATGCAATAGTGTTGAGTAGGAAATCACGCCGTTGTAAAAGTTTTTTTCTCCCGGCTGCTTGACTTTAATCCCGTTAAACAAGTTGAAAAATATCACAGCTTGCTGATTGCCTTTTGCAGACAATCTTTCAAGCTCCATTGCATCTTGAATGTAAAAAGATTTGCCTTGATCGCCTAGGAAACTGCGGACAAAGTATTTATCAAAAAACATCGGATAAATTTTGATATCTCGGCGCTCTCCCTTCAAAGTTCGGAGCATTTTTTTTGACATGAAAGACAATTCCTCATCTTCCTCAGTCTTGGTAATGTGCAGCGTACTCATGTAAGGTGCTTGGGAAATATATGCGAAATGCCGATATCCTTGGTTATAAAGCTGACTCATCACATCTTCAAGAATTACAGGTTCAGTATAAAGGCGGCTGACGCTGTAATTCTCGGAAAAGGTTTTCAGCATTTCAACTTGAATTGTGCTGTCGTTTAGCTGATTGATTCCGACAACTTCTCCGATTAAGCTGGCTTGTCTTTGGAAGCGGTTTTGATTACCTCTTTTTGCATCGCTATCCCGACTGGAGACGACAATAATTGCTAACTTATCCAACTCTGGAGATAGCTGCACATTGTCGAAGCAAAACTTTTTAGGAAGGATGGAATACATCGAACTCAAACCGTTACGGACACGGAAACCATCAACTCTTTCTCTAATCCGAAATCCTTGAGAAGTTGAGCGGTGTTTTTCACTCAAAATGTGAGATAATGTTTTAGAAACGTTAGCCATAAATTCTTCTGATGGCGAAGGGTGTTTATGGACGCCTTCATGGAGTCTCGCCATTGGAATAAATAAGTTTTCCGCCTTATTTTCTAGTAGTATTCTCATGCAGATATAAGACAGCAGCAACATGGTAAATTTATACACAAAAGCCGCCGCAGGTTGCAAACCTTTATCGCCGCTGTCTAGCCGTCTGTCGTCATAGGGAAACAAGACTAATTTGGTATT
The DNA here is from genome assembly GCF_020738035.1 of Microcoleus sp. PH2017_28_MFU_U_A. NCBI lineage: Bacteria > Bacillati > Cyanobacteriota > Cyanophyceae > Oscillatoriales > Microcoleaceae > Microcoleus > Microcoleus sp. PH2017_28_MFU_U_A. Next base: position 14,661 of record NZ_JAEQCX010000098.1, on the reverse strand, counting down.
AAAATGGTTTTTGTAGATGTCTCTAGAACGCTGGGCTTTAGGTGCAGAAAGTACAGGCAAAACATCGACACCTTCGATATTATACTCCATGCTGAAAGTTTGGCGTTCATCTGTGGGGAAATAACGCACATCTTCGATGGTAATATTAACTGGTAATTGACAGATTACTGTTTCGCTGACAGTCGGCGGTTCGATGGCAATATAATGGAGTGTTTGCTTATAATTTCGCTCCATAATCTCATTGAAAAATTTACCATTCGTCAAAATATTGTCAATGTTTTCTAACAGACCCATTTTGAGGGTTACGTGTCTTGTTTCTGTTCGACTTGGTAAAATTGTCTGCCGTTCCAGAAAGCCTTTCAGCATTTTCTTGAGATGGCTGATTTTGTGCTTAATATTAAACTGCTTAAACCCTTTGATCAAGTTACGAAACAGCTCTCTTTTCGCCTCGTCGTCAGAACCTTTTAGGATTGGTAATACTCTTTGTTCAAAAATTGCGATCGGGTGATGATTGAGCTCAGCTTCAGCGTCGTAGTTTTGTGCTAGTGGATCGTGGCGAGAAGCAAACACAAAATAGTAGAGCAGTGCTATTCTTAAGACCTTACGGGCGAATGTTTCGGTAATGGAATCTATAGAATCTTCCCCAATTGCTGCTTGGTGTTCTTCACTATCTGGATTTAGTAAATTTAGATAATATTCAAATGCTTCTTTTCCGCCGCGTGCTTGAACCGAGTTGTTAAATTTGATTTTGAGACCAAAAATAAATTTACGTTCGCTTTGAGGAGTATCGGTGCTTTCTCCCAAGCAACCTGCTACAATTGGGATAATTGGCAGTGCATCTAAAACTTCCGCTCTAGCAAAAATTTCTCTGTAATTAAATCGGAATCCTGCATAATTTACTTCGTATTCGCCATCGGCTTTACTGCTATCGTTGATATATTTTTCTAGCAATCTGAGCCGGCGAATCAAGTCTTCTAAATAGATGATGCCTACAGTATCTGTGCTGCTAGCGCGGATGTGTTCTAGCAGATACTCCAGATAAGTAATTTTTGCTTCTTTGTTAATTTTTCCGAGGGTTTCTTTGTCTACCAGTCGGATCAATTTGTAAAAATCTGAGTCTGGATTTTTGACCATCTCATCCAGACGATGGCTAAGTTCTTGCCTATCGTCGCTAGTATCGGCATTTTCCCTAATGTAGTTTTCCAAACCCTCTTTTAGCTGTTGTTCAAAAACATCAGTATTTCGCACCGCAATCGTCAATTTATGCAGCTTTAAAGTGGCGTGGCTACCAGAATCGAGAGGTTGCAAAGTTAGCTTTTCTTTTTCTAAAGAAGGGTGGCGTTTGCCAAAATCGTATTTAAAGCCTAACTCTTGACCATTTCCCCGAAAAGATGGGGAACTTAAAGGAGTAATTAAGCTAGTGATAAACTTTTCTATAGAAGCATTTTGTGGCAATTTAGATTCTAAGTGTTGTCGCAAACACTCTTTGATCTGCTTGATTCTGTCGCCAAAATGCTCCTCAACTTCCTGCGGAAAGTTCACAGTAGCACAATCTGCTTGGCGTTCAAAGGAACCCAAGGGTTTCCGCACTTCTATTTTGGCAACGTCAGCAGCAATGGTATCAATATCGATAATTAGACGACGGGAATCGTCCGACACGCTAAAGGGATTGTTTCCCTGCAAAACTTCTAAAATTTTGTCCAGCAAATCACCATAATCCACTGGAACTAAATCGCTGTCGTCCAATCTTAAGATGTTCACCCTATGCACCCCTTCAAAAAGCTTGAATCCACTCTTTTATTTCGTATTCAGTCCAAATCCCATTTACCCAATAAGGATCGGCTTCAACTAATTTTCGCACAGCCGCCTCATCTTCTGCTTCGTAAATTGCAAAAACTTTGCTTAAATCTTTGGTTGGCCCGATCGCAATTAACACTCCCGATTCTTTCTGTTTGGCAAGTCCCGCTAGGTGCGCGTCTCGAAATGGAGCACGTTTTTCGAGGACATCTTCGCAGTAACTTCCCCACATTACATATTTGGTCACGGTTTTGAGCCTTGGATGAATTTATTTGAAATTTATTGTACAATAAGTGTAGCAGGATTTGATAATTTTTTTTAGGATAAGATTGATTGACTACAGAGGGTGCTGAGGGCGCTGAGGAAGAGAGGGGAGAAAGAGAGACGTTTGTTAAATAGGAGGAGATAACTATGACTTTACTAGACCTTCGGCTGCTAACGGTTCAAGAATATGACCGGATGACGGAAATTGGTATTTTTGATGAGGATGAACGGGTAGAATTACTAGCAGGACAGATAGTAAAGATGGCAGCAAAGGGAACAGCACACGGTGCGGCGGTAAAACGAACAGAGAAGCTACTGGAAAACCGTTTGGGAGAGAGGGTTTTGGTGCGACTGCAAGACCCTGTTCGGCTCGATAATTACTCGGAACCTGAACCGGATATTTCTGTAGTTATACCAGATCCACTTTACTATGAAGACCACCATCCAACGCCATCGGAAATTTATCTGATTGTGGAAGTTGCGGATACTACGCTGAGAACGGATTGCGGGATTAAAGCGAAAATTTATGCTGAGTCGGGGATTGCTGATTATTGGGTTTTGGATGTGAATAATCGGCAACTTCATGTTTTTCGAGAACCGAGTCAGGATGGTTATCAAAGTCGGGTGATTCTGGCGGATGATGCGAGTATTTCTCTTTTGCAGTTTCCTGATTTTTATTTTTGTGTACGGGAGATGTTGCGTCCTTTAGTTACAAATTGAATTTCCCGGCGGTTGGAAACCGCGTCTACACAAACAAAACCCACCTCCGTGGGTTGAAGGAAGTTAGCCGTAGGGTGTGTCGCCATCAAAAATCCCTCACTAAATATCGAAAATCTCATGGCGACGCACCCTACAATTAGCTTCTCAAACTAACGCCGAATTTCTCGACTAAAACATCGCGGACTTTTTGTTGGGCTGGTTCGACATCGCTTTCGCTGAGTGTTCGATCGCCCGATCGATAAATCAACCGAAATGCTAAACTACGTTGTCCCGCCGGCACGTTTTCCCCGCGATACTCGTCGAACAATTCCACCGAATCCAGCAAGCTACCCGCCGCCTGCTTCATCGCACTCTGCATCTCAACCACCGCCACCTCAACCGGTGCGAAAAATGCAATGTCCCTGTCGGAAGCCGGGAAACTCGAATAACCAGCGAATTTGCGAGTCGAGTTGTGCGTTAGCGAAGCCCTCGTAGAGGATCGACCTAACTCATCCAACAACACCGCTAAATCTAATTGAAACACATAAACCTGTTCCGGCAAACCCTTTTCCTGCTGCAATTGCGGGTGTAGCTGTCCGAAAACTCCCAACCGTTTCCCGTTTAACGATAGCGCGGCGGTGCGGCCAGGATGCAGGCGCCCATTAGACGAATCGCTTGCATATTCTACAGCCAAACTCAACTGCTGAAACACACTTTCTAGGACACCTTTCGCTTCAAACCAAGTCAAAGGTCGATCGCGCCCAGATTGCTGCCATTTCCATACAGTCGGGTCGCCGCCAATAATCCCCGCTACGGCGTCTGCTTCTTTCTTCGCATCCCCTTCTTTCCAAAAAATGCGTCCGACCTCAAAACCGTTGAGCGCGCCGTTTCCTTGCTCCAAATTGTACTGGAAAGCATCGATCGAACCTGACAGCATTTCTGTCCGCAAAGCCGAATACTCGACAAACAGCGGATTTGCCAACACAACTTGATTATCTCCCTCGGTTTTTACTAAGGAATAGTGCATCAATTCTGTCAAACCGGCCGCCCGAAAAGCCGATCGCACATTCCGTATTTGCGCGTATTCTGGAGATAGATAACCAGGTTCTGTTTCGCTAGGCAAAGTATCGCAGAAATTGTCGTAACCGTGGAGTCTCGCGACTTCTTCGATTAAATCAATTTCCCTTTCTAAATCCCGGTAGCGGTAAGGCGGAACAGTTATCGCAAATACTCGTGCTTTTTCCGTCGCAGCCACTTCGCAGCCCAGGGCTGTGAGGATATTTTTTACTTCCTCCGGTTCCAGATAGGGAGAACCGCCGGTTGCTCCTCTTTTTAACTGTCCTAACACCAAGTTTATGCGATCTAGACGCAATTCGATCGATCGCGAAAAACTCATATCTTCCCCCGAACTCGCCGTTTTCTGCACCGTCGCAGTCCCGCCAGCCAACTGCAAAATTAGGGCAATAGCGCGATCGCACGCCGTCGTTAAAGCTGCCTGATTCACACCCCGTTCGTAGCGGATCGATGCCTCACTCCGCAGGCCTTGGGCGCGGGCAGAACGCCGAATCGTTGCTTGGTCGAAAATGGCAGCTTCTAAGACTAAATTTTGCGTGCCTTCGTGCACTTCCGTGTCTTCGCCACCCATTACCCCAGCTAAGGCTACGGGTTTGTCGCTAGCAGTAATTAACAGGTTTTGAGGTTGCAAATTCCGGTTTTGTCCGTCCAAGGTTTTGAAGGATTCGCCTGGTTTGGCAAAGCGCACGCCGATGCTGATGTCAGAAGTACCGGTGAAAGATTGCAGTCGATCGCGATCGAAAGCGTGCAGCGGTTGTCCCCATTCCAGTAAAATGTAATTAGTAACATCAACCACATTACTAATCGGCCGCACTCCCGCCGCCTGCAACCGCTGTTGTAACCAAGCCGGAGACGGTGCAATTTTTACCCCTGAAATTTCGGTACCAATATAAATCGGGCAGCCTTGCAGTTCCGATATTTCTACTGCCAAATTCGGACTTTTTTCGCCATGAATCGCCACATCATTAGTTGTCGGAATTCTCAAACTTGCGCCAGTTAGTGCCGCCACTTCCCGGGCTACACCCACCATGCTTAAAGCATCTGCACGGTTCGCAGTTGCTGTCAAGTCTAGAATCACATCATCTAAACCTAAAAGCGGACGAATATCGCTGCCTAATTCGGGATTTTCTAGATCAAAGATATGAATTCCTGCTGATTCCTTCAACAATCCCAATTCGGCGAGAGAGCAAATCATTCCTTCCGAAGGAACACCCCGCAATTTAGCAGGTTTAATTTTCAGATCGATCGTCGATAAAAAAGTACCGACAACGGCTACAGGTACATAAATATCCGCCCTCGCATTGGGTGCCCCGCACACAATATTTAAGGGTTCAGGTTTGCCGACATCAACTTGACAAACTCTCAATTTGTCAGCGTTGGGATGTTGTTCGCAGGCGACTATTTTGCCCAATACTACGCCGTCGGCCCATGCACGCCTGTCTTCGATTTCTTCGACTTCAAATCCTGCCATTGTCAGGGTTTCGGCTAATTCTTCCGGGGAACTCGTCACATCGACCAATTCCCGCAGCCAGTTTAGAGAAATACGCATAATTTTGTCAGTAGTTTGTTGTCAGTGCTCGGTAGTTATTCGTCATTAGTCTACGCCGGCGGGCTTCGACTGTGCTGTCCGAGAATTTATTCGGGAAAACTTTTCATACCATACTAATTAAGATTTGTCAAGACTATTGTGGTAGATATCAGCAAAAACGAGCGATCGCCCTTTCGATCGATGTCTGCTGTGGGATGAGTAACATTCTCAATCAGAGAATGAGGTATGCTAGAAACATCTAACAGCGCAAAAAGCACTTAAGTTTAGAAAGACTTTACATAAAAAAGGACAACTTTAGCAAGTCTTTAAACTATCTTCAAGGATAATCTACCGCAAAAACTCACAGCAACGAGATAATTAAAATAGGGAAAAGATATCGGCCTAAAAGACTTAGGTGCAATTCCAATTCGCACGCCGCAGCACGGCCCGCCGGCAACTGATAGAGCTGTATTTCTAGCAGATGCGGTTTAAGGGAATTTGTGCCCTCGAGCGATCGCCAGAGCAAAATCAGAAAAATATAGGCAAACTCAATCAACATGAGCTACTGCGTAAATCCGGGCTGTCCACATCCTCAAAACCCTCCTGACTCTATTCTCCAGTGTCAGACCTGTGGTGCGCGGTTATTGCTGCGCGCTCGCTACCAAGTCATTGAACCTTTAGGACAAGGAGGTTTTGGAGCTACATTTCTGGCAAAAGACATCTCTTTGCCTGGTCAACCGAGTTGCGTAGTCAAGCAACTGCGACCAAGTAGTTCGTCGCCGCGAGTTTTAGAAATGGCGCGGGAATTATTCAAGCGAGAAGCGAAAACCCTCGGCCAACTCGGCGATCACCCGCAAGTGCCGAGGCTGTTAGATTATTTTGAAACCGAACAGCAATTTTACTTAGTTCAAGAGTATGTTAAAGGCTCGACTTTGAAACAAGAAGTCAAACAATCAGGGCGTTTCAATGAATCAGATGTTAAAAATTTTCTATTAGAAATTCTCTCGGTAGTGCAATACGTCCACAGCCAAGGAGTAATTCACAGAGACATTAAACCCGCAAATATTATTCGCCGCGCTCAAGACAATCACTTGGTTCTGATTGATTTCGGAGCGGTTAAAGACCAAGTTAGCCAAACAATATTATTAGACCCCGCCGACCAAAGCGCCAACACGAAATTTTCAGTTGGTACGTTTAGTTTTGCTCCCCCCGAACAAATGGCGCTGCGGCCGATATTTGCCAGCGACATCTACGCCTTGGGCATGACTTGTTTGTATTTGCTGACAGCAAAGTCTCCCAAAGATTTAGATTTTGATGCGGTAACTGGCGAAATTGTTTGGCAGCCCCACGTTCAGGTGAGCCCAAATTTTGCGCGGATTCTTGAGAAAATGCTCAAGCCCATGGTCGGCCATCGCTTTCAATCGACAGGAGATGTCGTCAAAGCTCTGAATGGCGAATTTGAAGACGCAGATCTTTGCAACGGCTTGACAACTCAATTCAACGCAGGTGGCCGCACGGTTGAAGAACCAACGATATTTAATAGTGATGCTACTTCGTTGCCTTCGCCCCAGATGAAAAACGATCGAGATTTGCGATCGAAGCAAAGCATCCGCACTAGAACTTCCTTCAGTCAATCGGGAAATACAGGGATGCAGCCGAGAGTTTCCCGGACTTTGGCTGAGTCTGGCAGAACTTTCGGAACTGCGGCCTTGTCCAATGGCAATTTAGCAGGACAAAAGGTAACGAAAGCGGTTGTAAAGTGGGAAAGTAACAGCTTGCGAGCGGCATATTTTAAAGGTAAACGCGATTTTGCTGACTGCGAACTGTCGGGTTTGCAATTGCCAAAAGCGCAGTTGGCGGGGGGAAATTTTTATCAGGCTAGGTTGGTGAAGGCAAATTTGCAAGCAGCGGATTTGTCGGGGGCGAATTTGGGCCACGCGAGGTTGGTGAAGGCAAATTTGCGATCGGCAAATTTGACTGAAGCTTATTGCAGCACTGCTAATTTTGAAGGTGCGGATTTTCGAGGTGCTGATTTGACGGGCGCTTATTTGAGCAAGGCGAATTTGCGGGGTGCGAATTTGTGCGGCGCGAATCTAACTGACGCTACAGTTACTGAGGAACAACTCGCAAGTGCAAAGACAAATTGGTTGACTACTAAGCCCGATGGTAAGCGGGGTTTTGGATTTTAATAGAAGGAAGAAGGAAGTTCGGCAACGGATTCTGTAGCGGATGTAACGGATGTAACGGATGAAAGTCCGATCGAAGTTGTAAGAAGGAAAGAAGTAAGGAAGAAGGAAAAAGGAATATTTTCCTAATCTCTCTCAATCTCCTCCAATCTTCCCCAATCTCCCCCTCTCCCCCAACTGTCAACTGTCAACTGTCAACTGTCAACTGTCAACTGTTGAACCCTTCCCCCAGTCAGGTGATTCGTCTGGAGGAAGCTCGATCGCCCAAATTCGCCTAAATTAAAAAATAGCAATGGAGGATTCGATCGCACAAAAAATGAAACTGCTCAACCGCCGGACTCGTCCCCTTCTGCACGCCAGCATCCTGGCCCTGGCCTACTTTGTCACCGGAAAACTCGCAGCCTCCGTACTGGGACTGGTAAAAGCCGAAGCCTCCCCCGTGTGGCCACCCGCAGGTATTGCTCTGGCGGCAGTGCTGCTACAAGGGCGACGGATGTGGCCGGGAATTGCCCTCGGTTCGGTACTGTTAAACTCTACCTTCGCCGCGGGTATACCCTCCGCCGTGATTGTGACATCCGCTTTTAGCGTCACCCTGCAAGCACTGGCTGGGGAGGCTGTGCTCGCGCGGATCGGATTTTGTACTAAGCTCGATCGACTGCGAGATGTTCTGGGTTTGGTGGCGGGCGCTGTCATCGGGTCTACTTTGCTCGGTTCTGCACTCGGCAACTTGGGTACGTGCTTTTTTGGTTGGGCTCAGTGGAGCAATTTCTCTCGCAACTGGTGGACTACGTGGCTCGGAGACGGCATGGGAATTTTAATTGTCACGCCAGTGTTGCTGACTTTACACCACGCTATTAAAAGTTTTAAATCTCCCATAAATCCTCCGATTATTACTGACTTTTTATCATTGTTTAACTGGCTAAAGTGCCAATTGCCAGTTGCTAATTATGAATCATCAATTGCTAATTATCAATCGCTAACTGCTCATTATTTAACTATATCAAATAAAGCCAGAAATCGCTATAATATTATATTTTTAATTTCTGATTATTTAGAAGCACTCATTTTATTTGTTCTGCTGTTGAGCGTGAGTTGGCTAGTTTTTTGTTGTAAAACAAAGGGGGCGAGTGCTCTTTATCCGCTGGAATATTTGCCTTTTCCTTTCATAGTTTGGGCTGCCCTGCGGTTTCAACAGCAGGGAGCAATTTTTGCTTATTCGATCGTCTCTTGCATCGCGATTTTGGGAGCTGTGCAGGGAGGCGGCCCGTTTCTGGTCAAAAGCGAAAATTTGCAACAGGCGGTTTTATTTTTACAAGCTTTTACTGCTACGATCGCCATTGTCGCCCTGATGTTGGCTGCTGCTGTCGCTGAACGCCAGCAAGCTCTGGTTGAGGTACACCGAACCGCGGCCATGTTGCGCGACGCTCACGCTAGTTTAGCTAACGCTCAGCGCATCGCTCAATTGGGCAATTGGGATTTAAATTGCGCCGCCGTCGCCACAACTACAAACTGTGCAGAAGCCGCAGCACATCATATATCCAATATCGAATTGCGGTGGTCGGATGAACTTTATCGCCTCTTGGGTTTGGCTCCGGGAACTGTGAAACCAACACCAGAAGTTTTTTTGCAGGCGGTACATCCAGATGATAGAGAATTGGTGGCGCGATCGCAATGTCAAGCGATATTTGAGCGCAAATCCTATTGCATTAACTATCGAATTGTACTCGCCGACGGCTCTGAGCGCACTGTCTGCGAACAGTCGGCAATTAATTCTAACGTCATCGCCGCCACAGTCCAAGACGTTACCGATCGCCACCGCACAGAAGCGGCTTTGCGAACATCCTCGGAGCGCGATCGGTTGCTCTCAGAAATGGCCCTGAGAATTCGCCACTCCCTCGATCTCGAAGCAATTCTCAACACTACTGTTGCCGAAGTCCGGCAATTTTTCAAGGCAGACCGGGTGTTCATCGGTATTATGGACGGAGGCGGGGCAAATTTGGCTAGCCCGGCGCGCGGCAAAGTTGTTGCTGAGTCTGTCGCTGTGGAATGTCCTTCTCTTATAGGATGGGTGCTCGCTGACGAAAGTTTTATCGAAAAGCAGAAAGCTTTTTATGCTAACAACCTCGTCCGAGTAGTCTCCGATACTGCTACGGTGCAAGTCAGCAACATCATTGCCAAATTGTACAGCGACTATCAAATTCGGGCGACCTTAACTGTGCCGATCTTCCTCGGGGAAGAATTGTTCGGGATCTTGGCCGTCAACCAGTGTTCTGGGCCCCGCCAGTGGCAAGAATTTGAAATTGATTTGTTAGAAAAACTGGCTACCCAAGTCGCGATCGCCCTCTCTTCAGCCCAACTTTTGCAGCAAGTAAAAGATCTCAATGCCAACTTGGAATCTCAAGTGGAGGAACGCACCCGCCAATTGCAGCAAAAAATGCACGAACTGCAAGAAAGCAACCGCCTCAAAGATTTATTTTTGCACGCAGTTTCTCACAATCTCCGCACTCCAGTTATGGGAATGTTAATCCTGCTGAAAAATTTGCTCAACAAATCGGCCTCTGACTCTCTAGAGCATATTGCGGTTTCTCGATCGATCTTGAAGCGGATCGTTGAAGCTAGCGAACACCAGTTGAGAATGGTTAATGCCTTACTCGACGCTCACGCTAGCGAAGTTCAAGGTATTGTCCTAAATACAGTACCGCTGCATTTGCAGTCTTTAACTTCCGCAATTGTTGCTGAGTTAGAACCAATGCTGGCAAAAAATCAAGCAACTTTGACTTTGGAAATACCCGCAGATTTGCCACAAGTCAATGCCGACAGCAAACACTTGCAGCGAGTTCTGGAAAATCTCCTAACCAATGCTATCAAGCACAATCATCCGGGAGTCAATATAACTTTTAAAGCCGAGGTAATTGAAGTAGAAAAAGCACTAATTTTTGCAGAAAATGCACAGGTTTTCACGTCCCGAAATAATTTCGTCGCCCGCTGTATCCCTAACCTGTCATCTGCTGCGGGCGATTGCACGGGGATGTTCGACACCCCAAAAAATCAAGAAACCCGGGCCAAATTTCACCTCGACGGCAGTTGCCAACTGCCCCGCTATCAGGGTCAAATTGGGAATACAGGTGGCAAATTGCCCGATGTCACCGTAAAAATGGTTCGCTGCACTGTAACAGACAATGGAGTCGGAATCAGTGCTAGACAGCGGGAATCTCTGTTTGAACTTTACGTTCAAGACCCCAATAGCCGACAATTAACAGGGCTGGGTTTGGGGCTTTACCTCTCCAAGCAAATTATCAAAGCTCACGGCGGCTTCATCGGCGTCGAAACCACTCCCGGAGGTGGCTCGACTTTCTGGTTTTCGCTACCGACTGTCAGTCGATTTTAGATTTTAGATTTTAGATTTTAGATTTTTAATTTACTTCACAGATGAATGTGGGAGGTTTAACTCTTAGTCTAAAATTTTGATTTCTCCACGACAACAGTCGGGCGCTTGTATCCGTTTGAGCGCGGATTCAATTCTGACAATCGCTATTAACCCAATTATTCAATCTTCAATTATTGAGTCTTCAATCTTCAAATCTTCAATGCTTCAATCCAAAATCCAAAATCCAAAATCCTACAGCGGTTCTCAAAAAAAGTGAGGTATGCGGGCAATACCTATGCCCTATGCCCTATGCCCTATGCCCTATGCCCTATTCGTACCTCATGTTAGTGAGAAAGGCTATATGTTTTATCCTGGCCATAAAAAATCAGTTCAGGCGTTAACGGTTTACGAGGTGTGGCGCGATCGCTTCCTGCGAGATCGGCTGAGCCCTGCTGTCCGAATTGCCATCTTTTTTGCCTTCACAATAATTGTCTATCTTCTGGGCGAAGCAATCTTCGCTCCCCGGGAATTTAAAATTGTTTATTTGTACACTAGCGCTGCTATACAATTTGGCTTGCTGACTTGTTTGGTGTTGCAAAAAACCTCGATCGGAAAACGCTATCCCGGTTTACTATTTTTGGGTTTTTCGTGGTCGTTAACAGTCGTTGTACAGCTTGGATTAGCCGCAGCAAAAATCGGAGACTTACCACTTTTAACTTGGAGTTTAGCGTTTCTCACTCAAGCGACACTGATGCCCGTCCGCTGGCGCCTTCACCTGATTTCTCAGCTCGGCGTTTTGTTCTGCCACGTTGGCATAAATTTAATTTTAAATCTAAGTTTTGCTAAGTATACTACTTTTCGGCTGAGCGGGTTTTACTTATATTTGTTTTGGTTTTGTTTGATCTGCGATTTGTCGGTTTATTGGTACGAATGCCTGCAACGGAAAGAGTTTAGTACCAGGCGCGAGTTGGAATCTGCTTACCAGCAGTTGGAAGTGGCTGAAGCGAAGTACCGCAGCATTTTTGAGAATGCCGGCGAGGGAATTTTTCAAAGCACTCCCGAGGGGCGCTACATTACGGCTAATCCAGCTTTGGCGCGGATTTACGGCTGCGATTCCCCCGAAGAAGTGACGGCAAAGTTTACTGATATTGAGCGACAGTTGTATGTCGATCCTGTACGCAGAAATCAGTTTTTGCGATCGATCGAGCAAAGCAACACAGTATCGGATTTTGAGTCGCAAATTTATCGCTCAGACGGCAGTATTGTCTGGATATCGGAGAAAGCGCGGGTGGTACGGGATAGCAGCGGCTCGGTGCTTTATTATGAGGGTTTAATTGAGGATATCACGCAGCGCAAACAGGCCCAAGAATCGCAACGGCTGTTTATTCACGCTCTTTCTCACGACTTGCGAAACCCGGTAGCGGGAATGTTAATGGTGCTGAAAAATTGGAAGACAAAAACGGGGGATTCGATCGCAATTCCCCGTTCTGTTTTGGAGCGGATGATTCAAGGTAGTGAGCAGCAATTGCGGTTAATAAATTCGCTGTTGGAAGTTCATGCTGGGGAATTGCGCGGTTTGGTTCTGCACTGCACAGGAGTAGATTTGAGAGCGCTAGTGAAAGCTTCGGCGGCTGATTTGGAGCCTTTAATCAATGATGCTCAAGCTACTTTTACAAATTTAGTGCCAGATGATTTGCCCGCAGTGAATGCTGACTATACTCAGTTGTGGCGCGTTTTCTCTAATTTAATTTCTAATGCTTTGAAACACAATCTTCCCGGACTAAATTTGAAAATTTTTGCTAAAGTAATCCCTAGGGGAAAAAATATCATAAATCAAAGTGAATCGAAACCAGATATCGATAAATTACCAATGCCCCATTCCCAATTCCCAATTCCCCATTCCCCAAGTATGATTTACTGTACCGTTGAAGATGACGGAGTGGGAATATTGCCGGAACAGTGCGAACATCTTTTTGACCTTTACGTTAGGGGCAATCAATCCAGACACTCCGTCGGTTTGGGTTTGGGCTTATACCTGTGCAGGCAAATTATTGGCGCTCACGGCGGGCAAATTGGGGTAATTAGCAGTCACGGTAAAGGGGCAATTTTTTGGTTTACTTTGCCCCTAGCTGAAAATAGCCGATGATTTTTTTGTATTTTTAACTACATTTGAGCGGGGATAATTTTTTTGTATTTTTAAATACATTTCATTGTTGGGTTTGATTGTATTATATCCGTTTAGCTCGGGTGCAGAAAAATCTGTCGATCGCACTATTGATGTTAATTTCAAGCAGTGGTAAGATCGCCGGAACATTTTCCAATTTTTTTTGTTCGATCTTCATATTTTATTTATAAAAATTATTTAATCTAGAAAATCCCTAAAACTAGAGAACAGAACTGCAATTTATGTTTGCCGAGAACTGCTCAGAAAATACAGATCAAAACGATCCAGCGAGGTACGACTCAGCCAAATATAACGAGCGGTCGTTCTCAACTTTAGTTCGGGCTATCCGTCTTTCTCAAGGTTACTTTTCTTTCGTTTTAGTCCACTGCAACTCCCTGGCTTTGCGGCAGCAAATAGTCGATCGCCTCCAAGCAACTTGCACCCAGAAACCGCAGCAACTGTTTGTGCCAAAATCGGCGACATCTCTCTACACGACAATCGCAGCAGAAGTAGACAGCGCAAAGCCTCCAGCTTTAATGATTCTCGGTTTGGAGTCAGTGGAGTCGATCGATCGATTGCTAAGTTCTACCAATCTAGTATGCAGCGAGTTCAGCAAAAAGTTTTCCTTTCCCATCGTCTTTTGGGTAACAGATGAACTTCTCAGAAAAATCATTCGCACCGCCCCAGATTTATACAATCGGATGACAACAATTAGATTCATTAGTTAGTAGTCATGGGGCATTGGGCATTCGGCATTGGGCATTGGGCATTGGGCATTGGGCATGGGGCATTGGGCATGGGGCATGGGGCATGGGGCATTGGGCATTGGGCAACTGCGATCAAGAATTAGTACGTTCTTAATTGCTGAAACCCTTAATTTTCTTCCTTCTTCCTTCTTCCTTCTTCCTTCTTCCTTCTTCCTTCTTATTTAAATTCCGCTTCCCAAATCCCGACTAATTCCCGCGCCGCCTCAGTACCCTCAGCCGGAAAATCGGGCAAAAAGTCTTTATCCGCCGCCACCTCATAGGGCCCTTCCTTGAACTCCAAAATCACAGTATCCACAACCAAAGCTACCAACGTGTGAATAGTGCCCTCTGGAAGTTCCACAGCGCGAGTGGGCCCGATAGCGCTAACTCGGAACGATCGCAAAATTTGACCGTCTTCGTTCAAAATCAGAATACCCACTTCTCCTTGAATCACGACAAAAAACTCAAAACCGTTAACTTCCGGGGCGCGCAGGTGGCGGTGAGGGCGCACGTAAGTACCCATTTGCAGCACGTTGACAAACCGCTGCACCTTTTCTGACAAATCGTGGAAATTGTAGTTTTGTCGCCCGCGGGGATTGCTGCGAGAGGAAGCTGCAACTTCGTCTAGCAATTCTTGCGTCAAACACTTAATCGGAGAAGGCTGCACAATAGATATCCTGTATTTAATAGTTTTTGAACAAATCGGCTAGGCTGAGATCATCTTTACCAGCATTTCTTGACCAAGAAAATGGGATACAAGCCCCGTCCTTTTAGGACGGCTTTTCTTGATTTCTAATATACTCTTTCAATACTTCTAAGGGTGCGGCACCAACGGA
>NZ_JAEQCX010000221.1:0-2771 GCF_020738035.1 Microcoleus sp. PH2017_28_MFU_U_A | reverse complement strand
TTTTGATCTATATTACCTGTTTATCTTGCACTTTTTTCTCCCTCGCGCCATCTAAACCTATGCCACGCAATATGTGATTGATTTTTCAGCAAGCCCTAAATATAAAGGTGAAATATTTCGTTCGGATCAACCTGTAGGAGATAGCGGATTAAGTTCTTTAGAATTCTTTCTGCGCGACAGAGAGTTAAATCCTAAAGGGATTATAGCCATAGATATATTAAGGTGGGAACCATGATTAAAAACGAAAAAGAGTATGAATACAGCCAAGAATGCGCCCGCAGATTTGCCGATTCTCTTAAGGCGTTAGAACGAGATGAGGAACTGAAGAAAAAAGACCCAGATGGGTGGCAACTTTCTCGCGATGTCAAACAATCTCACCTGATGGCTTTACAAGCAGAAATTGCTGAATATTAAACCCTTGTTAATTGCTTGCAAAGGCAGCCAATTTCAATTAAAATTGAGAGCCTAAACAAGCTGCCAGATGCTTTAATTAAAGCGAGAATTGCAGCCCAAATCGGTCAGCAAGAACTAGCTCAAATACTGGGGATTGAAGAACGGCGAGTTAGGGAGTATGAAGATACAGATTATCAATGTGCTAGTTTTGTAGAACTCCTCGAAGTTAGTACGGTTTTAGGCGTAGAATTTGAAATCGCCGTTATCAAAGTAGATTTTGAGGAAATAGAAGCTGTCAAGCAAAGTGCTCGGAAATGGCGTAAGGAAAAAGTTAACCTGACAGTTCAAGCATCATAAATGTTAAGTTGTATAAACTAGGTCTGATATTAATCCTCCAAAGCAGCTTCAGACAACATTAACTTATGTTCGATCGGCTGCGGGATTTGAATTACTCGCACCCCCGACTTTTTCCACTCTCGTTCTTTACGCGACAGCAGCCACTTCTTCAATTTCCTCTCCTAAAAACCGCTTGTTGACAATTTCCCGATAAGCCTCTAAATCGGGCTGCCAATTTTCCAAAAGCTTGTACAAGTGTTGCAGCTTTTCGCCTTCTAATTCTCCTACAATTTCGTACTGGAAGCTTCCCGAAAACAATACTGCTGGAGTTGGTGGAGCTTCTTGCAGTTGCAGCAAAGCTTCGGCAACGCTCAAGTTAAGTTCTCCTTGTTCTAAAGAGTAAACTAAATTGACAGCAGCTTTTACGGGAGCTTTCCCCACATCAGACCAAGTGCCCTTCGAGAGTAAAGTGGAGGTGATGTACTCGCGCGCAGCATTTTCATCTCCCCCTTCAAAGGTGATGAAACTTCTGGGGTTGATGCTCAGAGTTTGATACTCAGTGCGGGGTAGCGCTTCAACGTACTTACGGATGATAGCGGGAATTTTGGTGTCTTCTTGTGACTTTGCACTCAGGGATTCGATGAAGGTGATGGCGTTCGATTGGGCGACGATGTTGATGCCGTTGGTGAAGGCAACTTGAGAGATTTGGGGACTGAAAACGGGGGGGCGGGCGAGTTCCCAGTCGGGGGGGACGATGCCGCTGTATTTGAGGAAGTCCGAGTTAAGGAGGGTGGGGGAGTGGTTTTTGGCTGTTAGGGCTAAGGCTAGTTCTTGGATGGTTACTGTAGGTGTCATGGTTGTTTGTAGAGCAGTATTGGGTTACATTTTATACTGAATGGGTTGCTTTTCTACAAAGCTAAAAAGGCAGTAACAAACGGCACATAATCATATTAGCTTATTTTGTACTTTTAATCTCTGGTATTATAGAAAACTTTAGGTTAAGCACTATTTTTTTGACGTGGTATAGTTCATTATCATTATGAGGCATACTTAGCTCATATTAGTCTTCTATAAAATTATAGAGATCGATATCAATCTCGGCATTGAGTTCAATAATTTGTTGAACAATCTCTTTATTAAAGTGAATGGCTGGTAATTGATTATCGGAATATAGATAGATTGCACAACTAATTTCTGTATAATAACTCTGACTTATTTTAACTAAAGATTCCCACCCAGGTTTTAGTTGTGCTAGTACAGATATAATATGACTTTCTAAATCGGCATCTTTGTCAAGTTTAGAGTGTACTTTCCAGCCATTGTATTCATATTTCATTGTCTTTTTTTTATTAATAAAGTCACCCATTATCCAAGTTTTTGTTGGAGTTATACCAACTCTTGCTGTAATTTCTTCGGGATCGCAGTCAAAATCAGTCAATGTGAAAGCTACAGAAATCTCATTATTCATCTTATCCATCTCGATTCTCCCGAAAGAACTTGTTGACATTTATTTTTATTTAACTAGGTAGGTCAAATAAAGTACCTGCGCTCGTGGACTCTTAGACTTATTCTACTGTGTCACGAATGTGTAATTTATTTAGCACGGTACTTATTACTAGCCCTGTCAAGGTGCGATTGACCTATTTAGACTACTTATTCATGATTCTTTTAATATTGTAACCAGTAAATGATCCAGACGCTTTATATTGACCCTTTGGCTTCGCATAAACTCTTCCTTTAGAATCTTGGAAAAGATCTCGATGAGCAGCATTTTTTCCTCCCTTAGTTTCATGTATCTCATCTCCCTGTTCTGCCATTTCCTTCTGTAATTTTTTGATTTCTTTGTTATTAAGAGCCTTATCTTTTGATGTATCCCGGTTGTCACCAGCAGGGTCTTCTGTTTCTGGATATTGATTCTCTTCATCATCATCATCTTCATCCCATTCATCATCCTCAGACGTACTCATCGCCAGATAAATACCATAGGAAGCCAGAAAAGCAGCGACTGCAATTGATGTTCCCAAGTTAACTGTGGGTACTGT